>CAUYTY010000217.1:82500-89369 GCA_963575655.1 Gammaproteobacteria bacterium
CTCTCCAATCATCGGTTGTGCAGTCAGGGTACCCCACGGTAGACACAAGGGTACTACGAGATCCTGCCACTTCACCTCCCAATCCGGTGCCGGCAAGGGTGGCAGCGGCGTCATCAGATAGAGGAGGTCCCGATAGCGGCGCAATTCGGTACCAACCCAAGCGAGTCGAGGTGTAGCATCCCAACGAGCACCCACCACCCCTCTCAATACTTGTTCCAACCTTGCCGCTGAGGGTATCTCATGACCATTGCCACGAATCCAGTAACGCAACAGGTTACGCGCTCGAATCGGATCGAGGGCGCTTAGCGCCCCTACCTGTAAAGTATCAGACCGCACCCCAACCACAGCAGGAAGGTCTTGCTTCGCCAAGGATTCTAATAAGTACGTGGCATCCGCCTGATGAGCAGTGGCCCGAGTCAGAGTAGCCGTAGCAGCAGGCCAGCGCTGTAACAAGAGAGGTAGAACTTGATGGCGTAGGTAGTTACGGTCGTAGCGCAAGTCCAGATTACTGTCGTCTTCCACCCATAACAGCCCCACCGTTCGAGCGTAGATAAGCAACGCATCTCGTGAGTATTCAAGCAAAGGTCGCGCCAAATAACCAGAGTGAAACGGTGCCAAAGCAGGCATCGCCGCCAAACCACGCGGCCCCGCCCCGCGCAGAAGCTGGAGCAGCATCGTCTCGACCTGATCGTCCTGGTGGTGCGCGGTAAGCAATACCTCTCCTGGTTCCATCACCTGAGCAAGCGCACCATAACGAGCAGTACGGGCCAAGGCCTCTAGGCTTTTACCCGCTTCGGGCTGAATTCGAACCCGCAGCAACCGATACGGCACCTGCAACTGTGTACAGATTGACGCGCAGTGCTGCGCCCAGTCTCCAGAGGCAGAATTGAGGCCATGGTCGACATGTACCACACTAAGTGCAGGCAGTTCTGAGGCCAAACCAGCGAGCGCATGGAGCAGACAATGAGAGTCAAGGCCACCGCTATAGGCCACCCACCAACGCCGCGCAGAAGGGACGCCAACAAGGGCCACACGTAATGCTGTGGGAGAAAAGTTCATTCTTTTCGAATAGAACTCAATATTGGGGAAGGAGGTAACCTACCGTAACCCAAGCAGCCACTAAATAAACTACAAGACCGTCATTCCGGCGGGGAATACCGAAATGACTGCCTCGTAATATTGCTCGACGGAAATATTAACCTATAAACGCCTGAAGACATCGGAAGTTGTAATGATTCACTCCCCCAGAAAGAGCGAGGCTTCGCCCGTTCTTACGCTCCCAAGGGAATTTAAATGGTTACTCGGAGTTAGGCATCGACAGACTTGTCTTGAATAGATAGGCACTGCCGGTTGCGGTATTCGATTTTCCTACACCAATACATCGCCAGCGACATAACCAGTACTAGGTGATCGATGCGAATGGCGTAGTGCAATTGCGTATCTTTCAAAGAGAACCCTTTCGACCTAAACCCCGCAAATACCGCATCAATCCCCTGATACGATATAGTACCACGATCAATTGCGGGTGTTAACAAATTGTCTAAAGCAATGATTTGTGACTCCCCCGACTCAGCATTCAATTGTTTCCCGATACTGGTAACTACCCTACCCTCGAATAGACGGACATTAGAGACAGGAGCCTCTGCAGTTACATTCTTAAGCAACTCTTCAAGCGTAGTAACTTCACCATTTCCGACGACAGTCGGAAAATTATTTGATAGATGAATTCGATATTTCCAACCACGCGCCAAAATCCAGTGAAATAATCCCTCTGCAACAGCTATACGCTCCACCATCAACAACACTTTCGCCTTTTCGGGAAGCCATGCCACCATCTGCTCAAGGATGACACGTTGCCACTCGAATCCTAGATTGCCCGTCTCGGTTTCAACCCGCCATACCAGCGGGAAGATTCGATCCCTAATCCGCAGGCTCACCATCAAAATGACAAAACGATCCCCTAACCTTTCCTGATCCATCGTCAGCACGATGAGCGGATCGTTTTTCGACACCTCCGCGAATAACTCGCGCGCAAAGGGATCAACAATCTTGTTACTCACCAACAAGGGATTGCTCAAGAGTCGCGAAATCCACTGGAGACGCATATCACTCCGCAGCGTAGTGAGTGGTAGTATCGCCGCTAACTCTGCCGTATTCGCCGTCTGCGCCTCAAGCATAACCGCGACGAGGAGCGGCAGCTTTTTCAATATGGTTTTGCGAAGATTAGGATGGGTACTCTCTAATTCGTGTCGGATTTCTTCCGCAAGGTTCGATACAGTACTCATAATTCTATTTTATATTCAGTGTGGTAGCGGGAAGATGCAAGTCTGAACGGTTACAAAGGCTAACTCAGCCCATATTTCGTAACCGTCCATCACCTCTCGCTGGGAGGGGGAGGAAACGATTACTCTATTTCCGGTAGTTCGTGTTGCTCTTCGTGATAGGTAGCAAGCACCAGGGTCTTGTCATCATCCGTGCGCTCATTCACTCGAGCGCTAGCAAGAAAGGTGGCCAATTGTTCACTCAACACGAGGCAAGATGCCGCCGTTGCCTGGTGCATCACGGCCAACATCGGCGCAAAGAAGGGGGCATGGGCGGTTCTGCTCTCATACACCAAGGCTAACCGCTGCAAACCATCGGAGAATAGCGCTAAGTCGGTGCTGGAGGTCGCCCATGCCACATATTGCAGATGCGCCAAACCATTTTCATCGGTCAGAAAATGGGTTTCATTGGCATATTCACCCGTATACGGCCACAAAACCGGTTGAAGAAATCCGTTACAAGAGGCAACGATCCCTCCATCGCCGATTTGGGAGAATACCCCAAAACTAGGCCCCACCACCGCAGTGAGCAAGGTGCAGGCGTACTCGCGGATACTCACTTGGGCGCTGGCCGCATGGACCGCGATCTGTGCGCGCAACGCACTGATCCATCCGATCACCTCCTCGCGACTCGGACATTTCCCCGAGAGATTATCCAGAATCTCCTCGATCAAGCGTTTCCCTTCCTGACAAGCAAACTCTGCCCCTTCTTTACCGAGACGCGCACTGCCCGCCCCGTCGGCGACGAGCACTATTAAATACTCAGCCCCGTTGGAGTCGTGCCAGGTAGTTGCTACACAGTAATCCTGGCAAGGTTCTCCCCTGGCATGATGTGAGGTTCCAACAACCGATGCGGAAACGATCCTCCAGCTCACGCCACGGCCTCACACTTCAGCCCAACCCGTTGGGGGCGTTAGAGGGACCGTGGTACCCGGCGTTGACTGGGACACCGAGCGCATCGAACGTGATAACCACAAAAACATCTCACGGAACTTGAATCCTTGGAGCTTGAGAGGGTCCCTTGTGGAGATTTGGCTCAAAATATCCATCCGCGCCCCCTGCACCCCCACGGCAAAGAAGGCAAACGATTTCTGGCTCTCTCCCTCGCGCACCAATTGCGCAGCATTCTGCCAGGCATCAGTCGGCGCACCATCCGTAATCATGAAGATCCAAGGACGATAAGACAAGATCCCGCTGCTCTTATAGACATCTTTACGTTGCTGCACCATGGCTACGGCCTGTTGAATTGCCTCACCCATTGGCGTATCCCCACCCGCATCGAGTACTGGAGGGGCAAAGTTAGCTGCGGTATAAAACTCAGTCTCGATCTGTACTGGACCGAAAGAAACCACCGCCACCTCCACTCGCTTCATGGCCAAGGAATCTGTCAGTAGCTCATCGCGAAAGGTGGCCAACCCCGCGTTTAATTCACGGATCGGCGCCCCCGCCATAGATGCTGATCTATCGAGCAACAGCAAGCACGGACAACGTGGTTCCGGATTTTCCGCAAAATTGTCAGTACCAAATGGCACTTGTTCTGGAGCAGTAAAGGTACTCACATCCTCACCCCTTGAAAAAATCATCTGACCCGACTTTTCTTTGATATGGCGTAATTAAACATTATCGAAAACTCCCACCGTTGATTATCGTCTCGTTATTCCGGCAGAGAGGCACCCCCTGCCGGAATAACGGCTCGCTTCCGAGAATATTTCCGGCAATGTCTATTGCCTACCTCTTCTCCCGGCAGGGGAAGGCAAACACCGATGGGAAGAGACTAAACAGTCACCTTTCGATAGATCTCTCCTCCTTCCCGCCGAAATTCTCCGGCCTTTTCTTTTAGCCCCTCTTCCAAAGCTACTTTGGCATCCAGACCATGGTGTTCAGCAAAGTCACGCACCTCTTGGGTGATCTTCATTGAACAGAAATGAGGGCCGCACATCGAACAAAAGTGGGCCAGTTTGGCCGATTCCCTGGGTAGGGTTGCATCATGGTAGACACGTGCCCGGTCCGGGTCCAATCCTAGATTGAATTGATCCGCCCAACGAAACTCGAAACGTGCCTTGGACAAGGCATTGTCACGGAGTTGAGCACCGGGATGACCTTTAGCCAAATCCGCAGCATGGGCAGCAACCTTATAGGCAATGATACCCTCCTTGACATCGTCTCGGTCAGGCAGGCCAAGATGTTCCTTGGGAGTGACGTAGCACAATAGGGCGGTACCAAACCAACCAATTAAGGCCGCACCGATGGCGGAGGACAGATGGTCGTAACCGGGAGAGATATCGGTGACCAGTGGCCCCAATGTATAAAAAGGCGCCTCACCACACACCGAAAGCTGACGATCCATATTCTCTTTGATAAGATGGAGCGGGACATGCCCCGGCCCCTCGATCATTACCTGAACATCGTGTTTCCAGGCAATCCGCGTCAGCTCCCCGAGGGTTTCCAATTCTGCGAATTGCGCCGCGTCGTTGGCATCCGCAATTGACCCTGGGCGTAGACCATCTCCCAAGGAAAAGGCCACGTCATAGGCCTTCATGATCTCGCAGATCTCTTCAAAATGGGTATAGAGAAAATTCTCGCGGTGATGCGCCAGGCACCACTTGGCAAGAATCGCACCTCCCCGTGAAACGATCCCCGTCAGACGACGTGCGGTGAGCGGAACATAGGCCAGACGCACCCCCGAGTGGATCGTAAAATAATCCACCCCCTGATCCGCCTGCTCAATCAAAGTGTCTCGGAAGATCTCCCAGGTCAATTCTTCAGCACGTCCGTCCACCTTCTCTAGGGCCTGGTAGATGGGCACGGTACCGATGGGAACCGGAGAGTTACGGATAATCCACTCACGGGTCTCGTGAATATTCTTACCCGTCGAGAGATCCATCACCGTATCTGCCCCCCAACGAATCGCCCAAGTCATCTTGGCTACCTCCTCGGCGATGGAAGAACCGAGGGCAGAATTTCCAATATTGGCATTCACCTTCACCAGAAAGTTACGACCGATGATCATCGGCTCGGCTTCTGGATGATTGATATTGGCGGGGATAATGGCCCGACCTCGAGCAATCTCGGCGCGCACAAATTCCGGGGTGATCAACGCAGGAATGGCAGCACCAAAGGGTTCGCCCGGATGTTGAACCAATTGCCCCGATTCCTGGAGCTGCGCAAGGCGCATCCCCTCGCGGAGAGCGACGAACTCCATCTCGGGGGTAATTACACCCCGACGGGCGTAATGCATCTGGGTAACGTTAGCCCCTGCCCGCGCTCGACGTGGAGGTGGCGACATGGAAAAGCACGAAACTTGTGGGTCAGTAGACCGCCTCCGATCTGCGCTGGCTGCTGTCGATAATTCGGTATCGGCGCGCTCGGCGATCCACTCCGCACGTAAGGGCGAGAGTCCACGGGTAAGGTCAATGTGTGCGTCGGAGTCGGTGTAAGGGCCGGAGGTATCGTAAATCATCACCGATGGATTTTTTTCCCCGCCAGCCCCGGCTGGCGTATCGGCTAGGGTGACCTCACGCAAGGGAACACGTAGATCAGGGCGGCTGCCCTGAAGATAAACCTTGCGGGATGAGGGAAAAGGGGCCTGCACTGCGACGGTGGTAGAGGGGGACAGGACGGTCTCAGAGATCGTGCTCATGGGCTCCTAAATGCAAACTAAAACCTGAATTAAAACGTAAATCCAGGCAAAAATCAAAAAATTCTGAAGGTCAAAAAGCGGATAAAGATTAGAATGTTTTTCTTTTTTACCTAAAATAAAAGATATTTTGTGTCTTCCACGTTTCTAATATTATGATTTATCTGACTTTATTATGAAACCTTTAAGGGACGTACTGGACAAGTATCCTAGTTAAATCCAAAACTATAGAAAAGTACCGTAGCCTACAAACCGTATGTGGCCAGTTAACCATTATTTGAGTTTAGTTTTTCCCCAAAGGGGGATGGCATGTACGTTGAACAGATAGAAAACCACTCACTAACAACGTTTTCCTATCCAGGATATCAAGTAGTTGGCGAATACTGTCGCGCAACGCCTAATCTCTCGCTAACCATAACCACTGAGGGGAAAAATTCAGATTCGCTTCCAAAATAAAACTGCAAACCATTGCAAATGACATTGGTAATCAGAAAGAGCATAACGATATATTTCGATACGATACTCAGTGTTGGTGGTGACGGCAAGATGCGGCTATTATGTACCATCAAATGCAGTAGTAGCACCAAGAAAAAGTTTTCCTTACGCACAGAGGGCACATTCTCATTATAGAGCGACTCCAATAAAAAAACTGAAAAGGAAAATAAACAGGCGGTATTCTCCTTTTATCTATTGCCCAAAGGGCGTCACACATTCTGGGAGAGACGTAATGTCCACTGTCGCCGACGACATCTGGGTGATCTTGCGCGAGTTAGCCAAATCACAAAAAGACACTGACCATAAGTTTCAGGAGACCGACCGCAAGTTTCAAGAGACTGATCGCAAGTTTCAAGATACCGATCGCAAGTTTCAAGATACCGATCGCAAGTTTCAAGATACCGATCGCAAGTTTC
>CAUYTY010000218.1 GCA_963575655.1 Gammaproteobacteria bacterium
ATCAGCCACCACACATGATCGCCCTGTGGACGGCCATTTTTGCGGCGGGGGGGCCAATAGGTTTTTTGCACTTAAAGTCCCCCGAGTGTCTTCCTCGTTAAAAACTGGAGGGTTGGGGGGTCCCTCCCACCCCCGAACAACATGCCCCCCCCTCTCAACCCCCTTAAGGTGGGGGTGGTGTTGGTCCCCCCCCCCCCCCGTTGGGGGGGGGGGGGGGGGGGTGGGGGGAAGTAGGTGGCAACTTGGGTTAATTATTCACCCCTTCCCGTTGAGAAGGTGAATGAGTGGTTTAAAGGGTAAGACCTGGCACCATGACTCCCTAAGGTGTGATGATTCTGACTAGATCGCCATCCGAGAGAAAACCCACTCCGCTGCTGACTACCGGTACGTTGGTCTCTAGTCCATTAGTAATCGCGATCAATTCTCCCGAGCGTTGTCCAACGCCCACCTTCGTTTGAATAATCCGGTGATCCGGGCCAACCCGATAGATGTAACTAAAACCATCGCGCAGCATCACCGCAGCTTGTGGTAGGGTGAGGACACTGGTGTGATTAATCTCGATCTCTCCACGCGCAAACATCCCTGCTTTGGCATCGCCATGATTATTCAAATCGACATAGACCAGACCGGTACGAGTTTGTGGGTCAATCGTAGGGGCTACTATGCGCACTTTACCGGTGACCTTGGCCTTGCTGGCGATCGTAATACTGACGTTCATCCCGGGTTGGATCTGAACTAAATCTGCTGCTGGTAATTCCGCACGCCATTCCAACCGGTCACGACGGATTAGGCGGAAGAGTTCTTGCCCTGATTGTGCTACGGCGCCGAGGGTGGCGGTTCGGGCCGAAATGGTACCGTCATCTGGCGCTAGGATGTGGGTCTGAGCGAGGCGGAGTTGGTCCGCTTTGAGGCGAGCCTTTAGCGCTGCGACACGTGCCTGAGCCGTTTTCTCCACGGTTAGATACTGAATCGTTTGTTGTGCGCTGAGTGTGCCGTGACCTTCCACCTGGCGTGCACGGTTGGCGTTGGCATGGGCCTCGGCCAAAGCGGCCTCGGTTTCGGTAAGGCTGGCCCGCGTTTGGTCGCGTTCGGCGATAACCGTGTCACTCTGCAAACGTGCCAGCTCCTGGCCTTTGCGCACACGATCCCCAACGTTGACCAGCACCTCGATCAGGCGCAACCCGTTGATTTCCGCACCGACAATGGCCTCCTGCCAGGCGGTGATGGTGCCATTGGCGGTCAACTGGAGCGGCCATTCGGCCCGTGTTGGGACCACTGTGTTCACGGTGAGTGCCGCCTTGGCTGTCGGGAGGAGAGTGTCAGCAGCAGCAACGAAGGCTAAGAGCAAAATCGCTAGCGCAACGAGGGCTCGTACTGTTAGTAGGGTTGAGGGTTGGGTGGGATGGGAAGTCTTCATGTGCACACTACCGTTCAAGGTCTCGTTGCGTATCCTAACTCAAGTTGCTACCCATCCGTGGCTACTGAATTTTGGTCAACCAACACCAGGGTGTGGTCGGTGGTGCATCGTTAGCCACTGGAGTCACTACCCTGCACGCCAGTAGGCGATCCCCTTTTCCAAGTTCTTTCAATTAGGGTTTTCCATTATTAGGATACTTAGATAAACTAATGCGGTCGCGTCTTTCGCACGGTACGTACCCTACAGGTTACCAAGGAATTCCTATCTAGGGTTCGTTTTATTTCTATCTCGCAGTAATTGTGGCTTAACGCTGGAAAAGTCTAATGAGGCAAGGTGTCATGAGGTCAGACGATTCCAAATCGACGAGCAGCGGTGAGGAGGATCATAGGGTTGCCTGTACTCAGCGCAATCCGACGGCCAAGGATAACCACCGCGAGACTGATTATCCCCCCCACCTGGAGGCAGAGTTGCGCATAACCCCCAAGAAAATTCAGGCCAGCAACAAGGAGTTGTTGGCCGCTAACGAGCGGCTGAAAGAGTGTGATGAAGAGCTTCAGTCGGTACGGGCAGAGCTATCCACGGTCAATGCCGAGCGGGTCCGCAAGACGGCCGAACTCGCCGAGTTGAGCAACGACCTGAACAACTTGCTGGCCTGTGCTGAGGTCGGTACCGTTTTTCTGGACCAAGAGCTACGTATCCGTCGTGTCAGTCCAGGGGTTGTGGAATCCCTCAACCTGCTTCCGGGAGACGTAGGGCGACGCATCGATGCCTTTAATCTCCCCCTGGAGTACCCCGACCTACTGGACAGTCTGCGCCGAGTGCAAGAGAGTCGGATCGATATCGATCGTGAGGTACGCGATAGTCGTGGTCGTTGGTATTTTCTACGTGTCCGGTCCCATCGCTCGATGGCCACGAGTGCGGAGGTGATCCTGAGCCTGATGGACATCACCCGCCTGAAATCCGCTGAAGACCGCGTCCAGGCCGATCTGCGCCGACGCGACGAATTTCTGGCGATGCTGTCCCACGAGTTGCGTAACCCATTGGCGGCAATAATGAATGCTACCCATACCCTGCGCCAGTGGAATCAGCTTGCGGCGGTCCCATGCCTCTGTACCGACATCATCGATCGCCAGGCCACGCATATGACTCGTTTGCTCGACGACCTACTGGATGTCTCGCGCCTCACTCAGAACAAATTCAAACTACGTCGGAGTGTATTTGACCTGCGTACCGTGGTGCCTGACGCCGTTCAAGCGGTGAACGAACTGCTTACCAAGCGTCGAGTACATCTGTCGGTAGCATTGAGTGAGGAACCGCTCTGGATTGACGCAGACCCGGTACGACTTCAGCAAGTGGTGGTAAATCTGCTCAACAACGCCATCAAATATAATCATGCCCAAGGAGAGGTATGGCTCACCCTGGGTTCCGAACAGGGCAAGAGAATAGTGCGGGTACGCGATAACGGGATCGGTATTCCAGACGGATTACTAGAATCGGTCTTCGATTCGTTCGTCCAGGGAGAGCAGGGCCTTGACCGCGCCGAAGGTGGAATTGGCGTGGGATTGACCTTGGTGCGCCACATTACACAACTACACGATGGCACAGTAACAGCATATAGTGAGGGCCTTGGTTACGGCGCCGAATTTCTGATCACCTTACCCCAGGTGCCGGCGCCAAAATAGATCATTAAAACGGACCATGCCATCGTTATACCGCCTCGATATCTCGCTTCTAAAGCAGTAGCGCCATGACTGAACAGTTCGGATCCATTGAACAACTCCGCGCAGCCATTGAACTCTCACGGCTCCCACGAGTGGGGGCTGCAAAATTTAAGTCGCTCGTCGATCAATATGGAAGTCCGACCGAGGCGTTGCGTAGTATTCCTCAGCAATTTGCACTCTTCGGCGCGAAAAACAAAATGGCGCTGACCACTGAACAACTTGATGGATTGAACCATCTTCCCACCAACATAGGATTCACCTATTACGGCGCCGCTGACTATCCCTGGCGACTAGGGGAATTGTCAGAACCACCCCCCTATCTCTTTCGTAAAGGTAGCGTTTGGCCATTTCCAGCGATGGCGGTTGCCATCGTTGGTCCTCGTGGTTGTTCCGACGAGGGGGCGCTTTTCGCCCGAACCATCGCTGCACAGTTGGCAGAACAAGGTGTATTGATCATTAGTGGTGGTGCTCTGGGTATCGATAGTGCTGCGCATTGGGGCGCATTAAAAGAAGGACGAGGTCTCTCGGTATTGGTGACGGCCACGGGTATCGATCTCGTCTATCCACCAGAAAACAAGCCACTGTTTGAACAGGTAATGGACCACGGTTGTCTCCTGACCGAATTACTCCCCGGCGCGCCGCCGCGCCGTGATTTCTTCCCTACTCGTAATCGAATCATCGTTGGTTTGTCCGATGCGGTAATCGTGATAGAGGGAAGGTTGCGTACTGGGACCTGGTCCAGCGCCAGTCATGCGCTCAAACAACATCGTCCTCTTTTTGTTTGGGTTGAGAGTCCACGTCTGGAGCTTCGGGAACTCCCCGAATTGCTCCTCGGGCGTGGCGCCATCGCCTTACATACGGTCGATCCCACAGTGGTGATGCGCGTTATCAATTCTCACGATGGACAAGTGATTGAATAGTGATTTGATGGATAGCGCCCGCAAAAATTCCGAGGATCTTGTTCATCTGGCCAATAAGGTACTCATCGAAATCAATACAGATTAATTTGTCCTCCAGTTTCAAGAAACGCTAATTACTGTTTCATTCATTGGTACCATCTAACTTCTCTAGTTCATTTAGATCATAGTGTGTGATGCGTTCTAGCATCCAAGTCGAAAGAACCGGATCGATAGCCTTCGCCTCTTCTCCCAGTTTGCGCATACGAGTGATATTTTTTCGGGCGAGCACTTGTTGGAATTCTTTGCGCCACTCATGGGGCATATTTTTTGTGGTCGGTATTGTGTCGCTCCGCTGTATGGTCACTACATCATACTTTTCGGTTTCAAATCGTACCCCGGCATGATCTGCCAATACGTCATACAATTCCTGTTCTCGGAATGGTTTGGCAATAAATGCGTTGACGCCAGCGGCGAGGAATTTATTGCGCTCTGTCTCAAAGGCACTAGCAGTAATACCAATGATGGCTAGTGTGTCTTTGGCAAAGGTGTTGCGTAGAAGTCGTGTTGCCTCGTCTCCGTCCATACCGGGCATAATCAGGTCCATTAGAATGATACGCGGTCTCAGGGTTTGTGCCTTTTGGATAGTCTCTGCGCCATTTAGGGCCTCATCCACAATGAAACCAAATGGTTTTAGCATCTCTCGCAACAACTCTCGATTAACATTCTTGTCATCCGCTACCAAGATACGGATCTCTCCTTGGCCGGGGGTAAGGCCCACAACACGACGGGGAGGCTCTTTTGAATCAGGTATTATCGAGGCCAGTGGTGCACGGAATTTGTAGCGGAAACAGCTACCAGTACCTGCCTGACTGGTTACGGTAATCTCGCCGGCCATCAAACGTGCGTATTCGCGGCTGATGGCAAGTCCGAGGCCGGTACCACCGGCGGTTTGCTCACCGCTGTGGGTACGTTCAAAAGGCTGGAATAACCTTTCCAATTCTTCCGGGGTGATGCCAATACCAGTATCTTGTACCTCGATGGCAATTCGGTCGACACCGGCCGAGAATGCACGCAGAATAATGGATCCTTGTTTGGTGAACTTGATCGCATTCCCCAGCAGATTAATCAATACCTGGCGCAGTTTTCCCATATCAGCCATGATATAGCGGGGAAGGTCCGGGATTAGCTCTTGGGTAAAGAGTAGCCCCTTGATCTCGGCGCGCATCCGAAACATTACTGCTAGATCATTGAGCAGGTTGTACAGATCAATTGACACCTCCCGTATTTCAACCCGTCCGGCTTCAATACGAGACATCTCCAAAATATTGTTAATAATGGACAGCAGATGTTCCCCACCTTTTATAATTGTTGTTACTTTATCCCGAGCCGCTGGCGACAGGGATGGATCGCGTTCCAACAACTGCGAGAAACCGAGTACGGCGTTCATTGGTGTTCGGATCTCGTGGCTCATGTTAGCCAGGAACATGCTTTTAGCCTGATTGGCAGCCTCGGCGGCGTTCTTGGCGAGAATCAGTTCACTAGTACGCTCTTTGACCAGTGTTTTCAGATGCTGTCGGTATTTTCGAAGTTCGTTCTCGGCCTGTTTGCGTTCGGTAATGTCTTCGCCAGAGCTAAGTGTGCCGACAACACGTCCGGTGTGGTCGCGTAGTGCGCTGTTGTGCCATGCGATGAGGCGTGTATCGCCAGTCTTCGTCAATATCTTGTTTTCGTAATATTCAAAGGGTTCGATATCGCTCGACAGAATCTTGCGATAGACGCCAAGCACCGCCTCGTATTCATCGGGCGGCAGGCAAACGCGAAACCAGTCCTTGCCGAGTAGTTCTCCCTCTGCATAACCCAATACTTGATGTCCCTTGCGGTTGAGCAGTGTGAGCTGTGCCTGATCATCGAAGGCTATTAATATGACTTCAGCCA
Source organism: Gammaproteobacteria bacterium (assembly GCA_963575655.1). Lineage (NCBI taxonomy): Bacteria > Pseudomonadati > Pseudomonadota > Gammaproteobacteria > Gammaproteobacteria bacterium. The sequence continues at coordinate 5,973 of CAUYTY010000218.1, forward strand.
CGTCGAGGTAGCGCCGGGCATTATTGCGTTCACTGATCAGTGCCTGTTCGGCCTGTTTACGTTCAGTGATGTTTGTTGCGATTACCATTCCGGCAATCGTTGTACTCTGATGATCAGTTACAGGGATAATCTGTTGAGAATAGATATAGGGACCGTAGCTTAGTTCAAAGGCGCTGGCTTCGCCTCGTAATGCCTTATGGTACACTGGTTCAAATATATCGGAGATGTCTTTGGGATAGGCCTCTCGGAGGGTTTTTCCCTCGACCTGCGAATTATCGAAGTTATTCTTTTTGTTTTCCCCACCGCCGACTATCTTGAAACGTAGATCGGTATCGAACAATAGGATATTGGTATCTGGTATCGAATCTACGAGTAGGCGATATAATTGTTCGCCTCTCCGCAATGCCTCCTCGGATCGTTTGCGCTCCGTGATATCGCGGAAGGACCACACCCGTCCAGCAACAGTACCATCCATGATCATCGGACTGGAATATCGTTCATACACACGACCATCCTTAAAGGTCAATATATCCATGTCTACAGCGTCCGAACCGTAGAACATGTGCATCTTATTGAGAAATTCCTTGGGGTTGACCAATTGGTCCAGTACGAAATTCAGCAGTGCTTCATCATCGTTGCCATCCATAAGGGTCTGGGGAATATTCCAGAGCTTAGTGAATTGTCGATTGACGTTTGATACCCTTCCTCTGCGGTCTACGGCAAGAATTCCGTCCGCAGTAGACTCGAAGGTGGCGAGAAGTTGTGCCTCACTTTCGCGCAGCGCCTCTTCGGTGCGCTTGCGTTCAGTGATATCAATGAAACTAGCCCGCAATAGTTGTCTCTCGCGGTAAGGCAGCCGCACCAACCTGACCTCACACATTAGATGCTTGCCGTTATGACGCTGAATAATAGTACTCTCATAGATTATTTCCTCACCCGCCATGACATATTCGTTGTGCCTATCCATGCCCACAGCAATATCTATTTCATTCAATGGTTGTGCCAGATAAAATCTTTCCAGTCCTCCCTGCAATAGGGTTTCTCGGTCACAGCCGAATAATTGTTCCGCTTTGATATTGGCGTCAATGATGCGTTTGAAGTCGATGTCGTAGGTAACGATTGCCTCAGGGGCATGTTCGAACATCACCCTGAATCGTGCCTCGCTTTCGATCACATTATCTTTTGCTAGTTGTAGGTGGCGATTCAGGGTAATCAGGGCGATAGTCAGGACTAAGAAGAACAGAAATAAAATGACTATCGTGATAATCGTAATACTGTGTTGTTCCCATTCTGGGAGTATCTGTTTATCGAGTAAGGAAGTTGGTGCAGCTAATAGCGTAATGGTGGCGAGACATATCAGCACGAGAGCAACGATCATGCGCGGCAAATATTCGAATACCGATCTAAACTCTGAAAGTAGATAACGCACAAAGTTTTGGTGGCGAATAGGTTGTATCATGACAAGTTTCAGAATTTAGGTTGGTAGGTGTTGGTTATCGTTTCATCATATAGTTGGTGTCACGCTGATAAGCTATGTCTCTTGTTTCGCACTCACCCCATCCGTAAGAATTGCAAACATAGTTTGGAGATCGGAAGTGACGAGACGATAGCCAATGGAGAGCGCATCTGGTGGACTATGTTATTTCGCATTTTTTGGTACCTCATTGGGGATGTTGGTAGCATTTGGATCGTCGTTGAGACCAGGGATATCTTGAAAATGATGTCAGGGACGTTGGCATATGTAAATTATCAGGTATGTGCGATGCGAAACGGTGAGGACGTGCCTGCTTCGATGGTGGCTGAATTACTGGATTTGATTCTTTTCGAGGTTCGCAGGCTGAGCGTGGAGGGGGGCGGCCGTCGGGAAAGGGTGGTTGACCGGAGTCATCACGCTCAAGCCGATATACACGAACAGAACCGGTTTGGCTATGGAAAAGAACCTTATACCCACGATCTCCACCAGTGCTCATGGCAACGATTGGAATGTTATGGTGCTTAAGGTGCTCACGGGCAAGCATGATATTTCGTTCACCAACACGTGATGGGTCGGAATTTTTCCATATTATGCAGGCGCCTCCGATAACTTTGGCGATGATGTCCTCTTTGCGGCAACCCATGAAAAGCATTCGTTCCAGCAGTTTCTCGATCGCAATGTTTCCGTATTTAGGAGTGGCGAGACCTTCCCCGTTCCAGAGGGGAAGCATGTAGTGATTCATTCCTCCGCATTTCAGTTTTGAATCCCAGAGGCAAACGGAGACGCAGGACCCCAGGAGTGTGCGAATGAGATGCGCCTCCTGATGTGCGAATATTCTGCAGGGCGAGAGGTCATGTTTTGGGATTCCGTCAAATTCCGAGGTCATGTCATTTCTCTTCAAAATCGTCGTAAAGCAGTGATTCGTTGCTGGAGGTATAACTATCTTCGTTTGCGGGAATCGGACGCGGAATGATGACCGTGAAACAGGAACCGCCTGAGAGGCCGGGGTTCAATTGGATATTTCCCCCCAAGAGATCCAAAGTTGCCTTGACTACAGCGAGCCCCAAACCATGTCCTCGGTGTGAGTGGGTGGTTATCGTCTCCAACTGACGGAAACGCTCAAAAATTATCTCACGATGCTCCTCTGGAATACCGGGTCCCTCATCCTCAACTTCCAGGGTGAAATTCTCAGCGGTGATACGAAAACAAACCCGAATCTGGCTCGCGGCAGGACTAAATTTGATGGCGTTAGAGAGAAGATTCACGATGATATGCTTGAGTTTTTCTGCATCCGTTTCAAAGAAGGATGCCTCGTGGTCGCCTTCCATATATACGGTAGCGTGGTTTTGGTTGGGGCGACTCAAGATCTGAATAGCATCTTGAAGTATGGAGCGCACATCCACCAGAGTGATGGTGAATTGGGCATCTCCCGCTTCTAACTCTGCCGCAAGAAAGATGTTACGTATCTGAAAATCGAGATCGAAGGCCTCGGCTTGGACTCGGTTGGCAAGCTGCTTAACTTGCCCTTGCAGTAATTCTTCTGTAGAAAGTTGATTGGCCATGGCTATAATCGAGCCAAGGGGATAATCAATTTCTTTGTGCATGGAGGAAAGAAATCTGCTTTTTAGTAGCTCGGATCGCCTCAGCTTTTCATTGATCTCAATGAGCTTACGATTCAGTGTTTCCTCTACCAGTAAGGCCTGGCGTAGCTTGGTATTAGCTATTTCGAGAGACTGGCGCTGGCGGTGGAGTTCGAGATGGGTGTGGACGCGGGCTAGAACTTCATCAGTTTGGAAAGGTTTGGTAATATAATCCACTCCTCCAACTTTAAAGGCGGTCACCTTATCGAGGGATTCATGTAGTGCACTCAGAAAAATCACTGGGATCGCCCGCGTATTGAGATTCGCCTTTAACCGTCGGCAAATTTCGAAACCATTAGGGACAGGCATCATGATGTCGAGCAGAATGAGATCCGGCGGAGGAATCGCCATCGCATTTTTCAGGGCGGCAGTGCCGTCGGTAGATACCTGCACCTCATAGTCCTGGCATTCCAATATATCGCCAAGCACACGGAGATTTTCCGGGATATCGTCTACGATTAGGATGATATCTTTCTTGTTCACGCGGATGCCTCTTTTATGGGCGTTTTCTATTTCTTACGGCGTAATGATGCCGTCGGATTTACTATGCAGATGAAACCTTTCCAGGAACCTCTAGGGTCGATTATTTCCTTGTCATTCAGGTCTTTTCTTCTGAAATTACGGTTAGCTCTCAGTAGGTTTCCGATAATATTTACCTTAAGTTGCTACCTATGCTGTGAAAAACTAAAGAGTCCCCCTCACTCCAGGAGATGGAGGAAAAAGCGCGCTAGCTAGCAACTTGGGTTATTTAAAGAGTAGTAAGAATCAGAGAAAAATACGTACCAGTTCAATCGGAGAATTTCCGGGCGACGCGTTCAAATTCCCGATGAGTTCTTCGGAAGGCATTCAATACGTCAGGATCGAAATGTTCTGGTAGAGTGCGACCATCCCCTATGGTTATTACCCTGAATGCCTCTTCGTAGGAAAGTGGTTTTTTATAAGAGCGTTTACTGATCAGGGCATCATAGATATCGGCAAGCATCATCATTCGGGCGCTGAATGGTATTTCCTTTCCCTTTAGCCCATGGGGATAGCCGGATCCGTCCCAGCGCTCATGATGGAATTCTGCTAATTCGCGTGCATATTGCAGGAATGAACTAGGACCGAGGATCGCCGCTGTTCGTTGAATAGCATCACTTCCATATAGGCAGTGTTTCTTCATTTCCTCGAATTCTAGTTTGGTGAGTTCTCCTGGTTTGTACAGAATTGCATCGGGAACTCCGACTTTGCCGATATCATGGAGTGGTACGGATTGAAAGAGAAGTTCCATATCCTCGGTGTTCATGATATCTGGTGATAGCCGGGTGATGTCTTGCATCAACAATTTTACGTAATGCTTGGTTCTTTGAATGTGACCGCCAGTCTCCGGGTCGCGGAATTCTGCCATAATGGCCATACTGGCGATAGTTGCTTCTTTTGCCTGGGCAAGCTTGCGTGTCTGTTGTTCTACTAGAAAGTGCAGATTGTCTCGATGCAATTTAAGCTGAAGGTGGGTATTTACCCGCGCCAGTACCTCGGCGGATTGAAAGGGTTTGGTGATGTAATCGACACCGCCTTCACAAAACGCCACCACCTTTTGCTCAGTAACGTCCAAAGCGCTGATGAAAATTACCGCGATTTTTTTTAACTCGGGGTCGGCTTTTAAATGCCGGCAGACCTCATATCCGTTCATCTTTGGCATCATGATGTCCAGTAGGATGAGGTCGGGGGCTGGGGTTGCCTTGGCATTTTCCAATGCCTCGGGGCCATTGGTAGCCACCAGCACTTCATACCCCTCCTGCTCTAACATGTCGCCGAGGATACGTAAATTCTCCGGGGTGTCGTCAGCAATTAGAATAATGTGACGTTCAGTCATGGTGGATCCTTTTTCATGCAGGTCGTAGTGTGTCAAAGAGGGCAATTCGTTGAGCGCCTATAGTAGCCTGATTAATTTAGCCGTGAGTTTTAACCCACGAACGGAAGCGGCCATTCATTGATGCGCGTTGTGTTAGCGACGATCGAACCTGCGATGAATTTACCGGATGGATTCAACCGTCGCTAATGTGGCGGAATGATCAACATCTATTTTCCGTGAATTGAAATTCACGGCTAAAATCAATCTCCGCTCCGCGCTGGGAAGAAAGGGAGACGCGTGCAATGGATGGCGACATGACCTTGACTACGTCGTCTCAGATTTCCCTGCCGTTGCTTACGTCTCCTCGATACCTGCCTTACGTAGCCACTCGCGGGCCTTTTCCCCGTCCTGGGGAACGCCGCGCCCATCTCGATACATCATTCCAAGGTTAGCTTGGGCACCGGCCAAGCCCTGTTCTGCGGCACGCTGAAACCACTGTGCCGCCATTGTGGGATTTGCGGCCACGCATTCCCCCTGTAAGTACATGAAACCCAATCCATGTTGGGCAAGCCCATGGCCTTGCTCGGCCGCTGCTCGCATCCAACGGTAGGCTTGCAACTCGTTACGTGCCATTCCTAGGCCGTTTTGCAGCATCACTGCCACACGATATTGGGCCTCGGCATGACCTTGTTCGGTCAAGGGGGAGAGTAACTGCATTGCTCGCGAGAAGTGCTTGGCCTCGAAGGCAGCAAGGCCACTGCTGATATCCATCTCGTCAGGAACTGGGTTATTTCGTTGCTCACTTGGTGCAGACCAAGTGGTATCGGAAGTATCACTTGCCATACTTGCTCTCAATTTGGAGGTGGTTTGACTTTCTATGTTGGCTGGAAATGGCCTCGATCTCCAGCGAACTCTTCTCTTACGTAACTCGTACGAGGCTATACCCCTACAGAAACGGCGAACATTTACTCTACAGAGGATGAGAAGATGAACATCGAACTCGTCGGAAAAATCTGGGATGGGCTAGAGGAACGCCATCTGGATCTGATGCATCCATTCTATAACCGCTTGTTTGAGCACTATTCTCGTTACAAACCGCTGTTCCCGCCCTCGATGGATAGTCACATGCCCCGCATGATGCAAACCTTTGCTACCATGTCCCGACTCGGGGATCATCCCGAGATCACGGAGGCCCACATGCACACTGTGGGCAAGCGTCACCACCACTTTGACCTTTCCGCGCAGGATATGAATAATTCTAAAGAGGTGTTCCTGGAGGTTATCGCAGAATTCTCCGGGGATGCGTGGACGGTGGAGTGCGCAGAGGCATGGAATAAGGTTTTCGATACGCAGATGTTGCCTCAAATGATGAGTGGGCTCAGTGCCACAGAGCGAGAACCACAGATTCCACCGCGCAAAAGTGAGCGTTCTGCCCACTGGTATACCTATGTGTAGAATTGGATTGGCAAGAATATTTTTGGTGGTGATTTAACCTCAAGAAAGTCAGGAGCAGCAGCGACCCCTAGCGATAAATTTCGGCAGGCTATCATCTTTTCCCAATCTGAGAAAAGTTGTCTAATCCTCTGAATTTGTCTCTAGGTGCCGCTGCTTTCTCATTTCTGATGTTAGATCTGCTGGGCCAGATGGAGCATTTCTTGGGCATGGGCACGAGTTTGATCGGTAAGTTCTATCCCTCCCAACATTCGCGCAATCTCTAATACCCGTCCCTCTGGTTCCAGGGCACGAATACCGGTATGGGTGCTGATTCCATCCGTGTGTTTGGTTACCAATAGATGTTGGTGGCCCTCGGCGGCGACTTGGGGCAGGTGCGTGACGCACAATACCTGGCGCTGCTCCCCGAGGCGGTGTAGTAATCGGCCCACAATACCCGCGACCCGTCCACCTATTCCAACATCTACCTCATCGAAAACCAAGGTGGGCACGCGCAGATTGGTGGCGACTAAAACCTGAAGCGCGAGACTAATGCGCGATAATTCTCCCCCGGATACAACTTTGTTCAAGGGTCGAAAGGGTGAACCGGGATTGGTGCTAACCAGTAATTCAACGCGATCTGTGCCATGCGGTCCTTCTTGGTTGTCAATAGGGGTGCAAGCCACCTCGAAACGTCCTCCGGGCATTCCTAAAGCGTGCATATTTTCGGTTACGCGCTCGGCCAATTGTGTTCCTACCCGTGTCCGAGCCGCATGGAGGGTACTTGCTACCTCGCGGTAGGCGTGTCGGGCAGCGGCCAATTCGGCGGCGAGTTCCTCGGCTCGAATCTCCGACCGTTCCAATTCTTCCGTCTCTCTCCGTAATCGGGCGGTGAGAGTGGGTAACTCCGTTTGTTCAATTCGATGTTTGCGGGAAAGTTCCATCACCGCCGCTAATCGTCCTTCTACAAAGTCCAGGCGCTGGGGATCTAGTTCCAAAGCTGTGAGGTAATGGCGTAGCCCGGCAGCGGCTTCTTCGACCTGGATTAGCGCTCCTTCGAGTAATTCCGCTGCTGGGGCGAGACGGGCATCGACCCCTTGGAGCGGGCGCAATTCATTGCGCGCCCGAGATAATAGGGATAGGGCACACGGCGCCCCTTCTCCTTGTAAGCGTGCCAGGGCGGTTTGTCCACCCTCTAGAAGACGTGTGGCATGGGTTAGCCAACGATGTTCCTCTTCCAGAGTTTCCAGTTCTCCGGCCTGAAGGGCAAGGTCATCGAGTTCTTGAAGCTGAAAACGCAGGTAGTCCAGGCGATTTTCCCGATTTGCAGCCGCTTGTCGGATGCGTTCGTATTCCGTGGCCAAGCGATGCAGATTTCGATAGCGTTCGGCCACAGTTGTGAGTAGGGCGGTATTGTTGGCATAATCGTCCAGAATTTGGCGTTGAACATCCCGGACCAGCAAACTTTGATGGGCGTGCTGACCGTGGATATCTACCAGTAACTCGCCTAATTCTCGAAGCGATTGGAGGGGGACGGTCCGCCCATTGATAAAGGAGCGAGAGCGCCCGTCTTTTCCAACCACTCGACGCAGGAGGCATTCCTTATTGGTTTCGCCATTCTCGTCATCCTCATCGAGTTCATGATCGGTGAGATAGGCACGCACCGTGGGTAGGTTGTTTACCGCAAAAACCGCGCTGACTTCTGCCCGTTCGGCTCCTTGGCGTACTGCGCTAGTGTCTGCACGATCCCCTAGGGCCAGACCGAGCGCATCCACCAGAATAGATTTACCGGTGCCAGTCTCACCGGTGAGTACAGTCATATTAGGACCAATGTCTAAATCCAGATGGTCCACAATTGCATAACCACGAATCTGAATATGGGTCAACATATTTTCTACCGATCACTCTGGCGGGGATGTGGTTCATCACATCCAGATAATAGCGACGACATGGGACTATGTGATTATTTCTGAAGGTGTATTATTGTTAACCCAAGTTGCCACCTACTTGCCCCCTCCCCAGCCCTCCCCGTAAACGGGGAGGGAGTAGGCCGCAGACCTCACCCCGTTTACGGGGGGATTGAGGGGGGACGATTGGATGCGATCCCGAATTTTGAATAGGCGGCAACTTGGGTTATTGTTAATCACTCAAGGGTGGTGCATTTAATTCGAGGAGTGGGTCAGGAATACCCGCCTCGGCGAAACCTCTAGCGCGGATGTGGCAGGCGGGGCATTTTCCGCAAGGAGGTCGATGTCCTTCATAGCAGGTATGAGTCCAGGCCATTGCCGATAGTGCACCTAAGTCTTGCGCAAGCCGGATGGTATCGCATTTTGACAGGTTCATAAGCGGGGTGTGGATGGTAATTTCGTAGTTCATTCCCAGTCGTAGTGTTTGCTCCAGGGCTTGTAAGGTCGTTGTCCGACAGTCCGGGTAACCGCTGTAATCTGTTTGTGCTACGCCAGTCACCAAATGTCGAATGTGTCGTGGGTAGGCATAGGCCGCTGCAAAGGTGAGAAAGATGAGATTGCGACCAGGAACAAAGGTATTGGGTAGCCCGGTGCTAGGATTCGGGTCCATCGCCACTGCGAGGTGGTCGGTCAAGGCATTGCCTCCTAGCGCTGCAAAGGTATTGATGGGGAGTATTATGTGAGGCACCCTAGCCAGATTGGCTATTCGTTTGGCACACTCCAACTCAATACGATGACGCTGCTGGTAATCGAAGGTCAGTGCCGTTACTGCCCCTTTGCCGAATTCGCGGAGTGCCCAATAGAGGCAGGTAGTGGAATCTTGTCCACCGGAAAGGACAACCAGTGCGTGATAGTTCAGATAGTTCATTACATTCACGAGCAGCCGATTTATTCGATTGGAGAGGGGGAGGGGAGGGAGACCGGAAATCAAATAACCAAAATTGCCAGTCCCCGTCATTCTAGTAATCCCTGCCAGAATGACGGATGGCTGGCAACTTGAGCCGCGTAAGTTGGGTTGTGGTACTTTTCAACTCAATTCAAGTCTACAAGGGCTACGCCGCAGTTCCTCTGAAGTTCAGCCTGCCCGCCGGTCTTTGCATTTCTGTAAAAATGCCGCTCTTTCCCGGCTGTCAACCCGTAGTTGAAAAGTTAGGCGGTGACTCAACATTAGGTCGTTGCTATTTTTACCTTACAGTACTGTTGTAATCGCTCACTCTCTCCTCTAGCTCCCCTGGCCACTTTACTCCCCGGCTTCCTCTCCAGGGCTGGAGAGGAGAGGGTGAGTCGAGGGGAGTAATGGTTACACACTGTATAGGCACGATAACAATCGTTCGATCAATTCGTAACGTGCGCTACTTCGAGGATTGTAACGGTCGCGTGGTCACACGGCCAGAGAAGGTATGGTTAACGGAACACATTCCTGTGTCTTGAATTCCAGCAATCCTTGCCGAAATAACGGGATAGCGATTTGCCGGGTAGTCACTTGCGGGTAGTAGCCGGCATGTCCACAATCATAAAACCATCCACCTAACATGGTCAGGGACTGATGATCTTGAAACCTAACCTGGCCCAACACGGTAGCTGGCGCGGCGTCCTCCACCTCGCTATAGTCGCAGCCTGCCCCGTCTCTTGCGTGGGCACACTCGCTCCTACGACCATCGGATTTGCATCAGTCGCGATCTGCCCCGGCCTACCCTGCATCCCCGGCGCCTAATGCGCTGGCCGAGAGCCGCCCCCCATGCACGCAACCATTGACGACAACCACCTCAAGGACCTCATGAAGACCGCCCTGATGGAGCTCCTGGAAGAACATCCGGCGATGCTGCGTGGTCTCATGGCCGAGGCCCTGGAAGACATGACCAGGGAGCGCCCCCGTGGCGGCGACCGCGACCGCGACCGCGAAGACGACGATTACGAAGACGACGACTTCCCGCGTCGCCATACTGCGCGCCCCTCGCGACGCTCCCGGATGAATGCCTCTGCTGGATTTTCTGGACCGGGACCCGAGGACATCCCCACTAACAACCCCCGCCGTGCCGCCAACAACGGCGCTACAGCTGGTTATTCAACTGCAGGGCCTGAAGGAATTGGTCCAACCGGACGCTGGAATCCAGCGGGAGAAACCGCCACCGTAGAAGACCCCCAAATGGGCGCAGCAACCCCTGACTACGGCGCCGCTTTTGGCTCCTCCGACCCATTCTTCAGGAAACCACCCTTGCCAGGTGGTGCCTATGGCAGTGCGGCCCCCAGCTCCCCTTTCCAAAACCGTCAGGGCGCGGCTACGTCACCTGTCACTCCTTTCACGGGCGCTGCTTACCTGTCGCGTGGCCTTTCTCTCTTGATTAACCCCGGTTTACGCCGCTACGTGGTGCTCCCCCTAGCCAGCAGCGTGCTGCTCTTTTCCTTCGCGATTTGGTGGGGAATGGGACAGTTTGGGGCGTTTAATGGTTGGGCTCACGGCTACTTACCATTCTGGCTGATCTGGATAGAGTGGTTGCTGTGGCCGATTTTTACTATCGCCCCGGTGGTGGTGGTCTTCTATTTCTTCACGCTGATCACCAACATCATTGCGGCCCCCTTCAACTCGCTACTTGCCGAAAAGGTATCGCGCCAGATTAGCGGGTTACCCATGGGGGCAGGCCCTGGTTTTGGTACCGCGATCTTACGAGTACCTTCCTCACTGAAGGAGGAGTGGCGTAAATCGGTATGGTTCATTGTGCGGGCCTTAATCTTTGTGGTGCTCTTTTTCATTCCCTTGGTTAACCTGGTGGCACCATTGCTGTGGGCGTTATTCTCCGCGTGGTCGCTGGCCTTGAAGTATCTGGACTACCCGATCGGCAACCAAGGTCTGGAATTTGACGAAACTCGGGCACTCGCTGCGGAAAATCGGTGGTTGGTTCTGGGATTTGGGGTGGCGGTACTGGCTATGACGATTGTACCGGTACTCAACTTTGTGGCGATGCCCGCTGCGGTAGCGGGTGCCTCGGCGTTGTGGACCGACCACATGGCATTACGCCGTAATATGTCGATCTAACTCTAACCCAAGTTGCTACCTATGCGGTGAGAAACGAAAAAGCCCCTCTCCCGGAGGGAGAGGGGAGAAAAGCGCGCTAGGTAGCAACTTGGGTTAACTCTAGGGTGGCGTGTCCCAATAAACATAACCATCGTCCACCTCATCTTAACGAACGAAAATGGAGAGGAGGACAATCAAAACTACTATCCAACCTGCTGATTATTGGTTGTATTTTATCTTTGATCGCCCTCCTTACTGCCCCTTCCGTGGGAGAGAGATTGAACGGTTACTCTCTAAAGAAGTTGCTTCTTCTGCTTTCCCTTGTCATGTCAGAAAATTAATGAAACTTTCTTGGTCGGGATACCATCGGTCTGTATCCATCCGCGATAAACTACGCCGTATTGTGCTATTGACCACGACCGTGGCGCTTGGGGTAGCCTTTGTTGCTACCCTTGGCTTTAACGTCGTCTACTTTCATAAAAACCTGGTTAGCCAGCTCTCCGTTTTGGCTCAAGTAATCGCTACCAGCACGGCGCCTTCCCTAATCACGAGTGACCAAGATACTGCGGAGCAATTATTGGGGGCATTGGAGGCCCAACCGGAAATAGATGGCGGTCATTTGTTCGATTCAGACGGTAGGCTCTTCGCGAGTTATCACCGCGATCGGACCAACATCGATTTGGATAGTCTCAAATCAGACCCCTGGATACGTACACCAACCATCGGGGTTGATCGATTGCGTTATCGCCGTCGAGGCGGGCAGCTAGAGCTGCTGGTACCGGTGGTATTTGCCCATAAAACCATCGGCCGTTTCTACCTCTATGCCCATTTGCAGCAGGTCCACACCAACCTCGCTTGGAGTGTCTCGGTAGCGGTGATCGTTGCGGTAATTGTCCTTTTCCTGGCTTTGTCCTTGACTGAGCGCCTCCAAGGGCGCATCTCTGACCCGATCCTGCGTCTCGTTGAGACCATAAAGCGTGTCTCTGCAGAGCAGAATTACGGCCTACGTGTCACTAGTGACGACCAGAGCGAGGTGGGCCACCTTATCGAGGGCTTCAACCACATGCTCTCCCAGGTGGAGGATCGTGACCGGCACCTTGCACGCTATCGCCTCCACCTGAAAAAAGAAGTGACGAGACGCACTGCCGACCTATCACGCACCAATGACGAGCTACGCGATGCCGTAATTGAGGCAAGGCGCGCCCGCCACGAAGCTGAGGAGGCACGCGTCATCGCCGAGCAGGCAAATCACGCCAAGAGTCAGTTTCTGGCCAACATGAGCCATGAGATCCGCACCCCCATGAACGGGGTGCTGGGCATGACCGCACTGCTCCTCGATACCCCACTTACCCCTGAACAACGCCAATTCGCCGACGCGGCCCTGCAATCGGGGCAGACCCTACTCACCCTCATCGATGACATTCTGGACCTCGCTAGGATCGAAGCGGGCAAACTGACGTTAGCCTCACAGAATTTTAATCTCCGCGAACACATCGAAAAAAGCTGCCAGATCTTTGTAGAACAGGCACATCGCAAGGGACTGGTGTTGACCTACACGATCGACGAGGCCCTGCCGACCGAGGTCCGTGGCGATCCCCACCGCTTGCGTCAGGTCCTGACCAATCTGTTGGGTAATGCCATCAAGTTCACACAGGTAGGCCAGATCGAGGTGGTGTTACGTTTCAATCCTGCTGGGTTCATTCACTTTGAGGTGAGCGATACCGGCATCGGTATATCGGAAGAGAAGCAGTCATTAATCTTCGATACCTTCTCCCAGGCCGATGGTTCGACTACCCGCGACTACGGCGGCAGTGGGCTGGGACTTGCCATCACCTGCCAGTTGGTAAGTCTGATGGGGGGGGCGATTGACCTAGATAGTGCCGAGGGGCAGGGCTCCACTTTCTGGTTCAATCTACCGCTTCGGGCCGTAGTGAAGGAGGGCGCGTCCGCGCATGAAACCGTCCTCGAATCGTCACTCCCCGCAGTACGTGTTGAAAGCGTGGTGGATAATCCCCCACTCCTTGCCACTAGTGGCACATCTCTCCGTACCTTCGCACATCCTACGAACCACGAATTGGTGGGGTTACGAGTTCTGGCGGCGGAGGACAACTCCGTCAACCAGCAGCTGCTCATCGCGATGCTGCGTCGCCTCGGTTGTAGTGTCACCATGACCCCCAATGGTAGTGAGGCATTAGAGGCAGCAACCAGTGGGACGTTTGACGTAGTTCTGATGGACTGTCAGATGCCGGTCATGGATGGCTACGAAGCTACCCGCCGCCTCCGCGCCAGAATCACCGATGAGGCGGGTTCACGCATCCCCATCGTGGCCCTCAGCGCCTATGCCATGACGGGGGATCGTGAAAAATGCCTAGCGGCGGGAATGGATGACTACCTCACAAAACCTTTCACGATCGAAGAGTTGGCGGCCACTTTGCGGCGTTGGGCACCCGTTGCCAGCGCCCCCGCCTCAATCGTTACTCTCGACCCTACCGCTTTAGAGCGGATCCGTGCCTTGGGGGAACCCGACCTACTTAACGCCATGATCGATGCCTACCTAGAAAACAGTAGGCATCTGGTTGAGGTGCTCCAAGCAACCGTGACTCAGGGAGATGTCCAGGCGTTCATACTCGCTGCCCACAGCCTCAAGTCCAGTAGTCGCAACCTAGGCGCCAATCGCTTGGCCGTTTTATGCGCCACCGCCGAGGCCGATGCTTGTCAGGGCAATAACATCCCGTTTGCCACGCTAATCGACGCCATCAACCTGGCGTGGACCGAGATCTGCCCGGTATTGGTGGCCCTTCGCTCGACCGAGCCTACCATCACCTTGCCGTCTTCCTCCGCTTCTGCGCTTTCAGACACGAACCAGCCCCTAATCCTGCTCGTCGACGATGATCCCAACATGCGACTGCTGATGAAACGCGTCCTGCTCCGGGCGGGATTGCTGGTCGCTGAGGCCGAGGATGGCGACGCCGCCCTGACCGCCTGCGCGGAATTGCACCCTGATCTGGTCATCCTGGATGTCATGATGCCGCGCTTGGACGGCTTCCAGACTTGTATCGCCCTCCGCAAACAATCCAGTAATGCCCATCTCCCAATATTGATGATGACCGGGCTTGATGACACAACCGCCATTGAGCAGGCCTATCAGGTGGGGGCCACTGATTTTCTACCTAAACACGATCACTGGACGCTACTCGAACACCGGGTGCGCTATTTACTGCGTGGTGGACAGATACTGCGCGCCCTGCATCGTAGCGAATCGCGGTTGCGCACCCTATCTTTTGCCATAGAACAGAGCCCAACCTCGATTCTGCTTACCGACGCCAAGGGCAATATTGAGTATGTCAATCCGCGTTTCTGCAAGATGAGCGGTTATAGTCAAATCGAAATCATCGGTAGTAATATGCGCGTACTCAGATCTGAAAATACCCTGCCCGCCGTCCACAAAAATCTGTGGCACACCATCAGCAGCGGAAACATTTGGCGTGGGGAGATGTGTAATCGTCGCAAGGATGGCCAGCTCTACTGGGCGGAAATGATCATCGCTCCTATCCACGAGACTTCAGATCAGGCCCGAGAACTCTCCGGGGAGGCTGCGATAGAAATATCTGGGACGATTACCCACTTCCTTTCCATCCAGGAAGATGTAACCACCCGTCGCGCCCAAGAGGCGCAGATCCGTTACCTGTCGTATTTCGATTCTCTCACCGGTCTCCCCAATCGGCAATTGTTCCGAGGCCGCCTGGAACAGGTATTGTCGCAGGCGGAACACCAACACTATCAGGTCGCTCTATTTTTCCTAAATCTGGATTATTTCCAGCGACTCAACGACACCCTTGGTCATCGCGTTGGCGATCAATTGTTGCAACAGGTCAGTATGCGTCTCACTGATTTTCTGCAACCGATTAACAATATCGTTCGACTCGACGAAGAGGATGTTCATACCGTTGCGCGTAGCGGTGGCGATGAGTTTGCCTTCATCCTCTCCGGGGTAACTAACATCGATCAAGTAGTACGGGTCGCTCAACAATTGCTCGATCGAATTGCTCACCCCTTTGACCTGGAAGGACACGAGCTGGTTTTTAGCGTCAGTATTGGCATCGCGGTCTATCCCGACGATGGGAATGACGCAGATATTCTATTGAAGAATGCCGATACCGCAATGTATAACGCCAAGAATAGTGGCCGCAATGCCTACCAATGCTACTCTCATACCATGAATGAGGTGGGGGTGCGCCGGATGCAACTGGAGAGCTACTTACGCCGTGCCTTGGAACGAGAGGAATTGGTCATTCATTACCAGCCGCAAATGCTCCTACGGAATGGACAGCATATCGCCTGTGTCGAGGCCTTGGTACGTTGGAATAACGCCGAGATGGGATTAATCTCGCCTGGAGAATTTATTCCCATTGCCGAAGAAAGTGGCCTCATCGTACCCATTGGCGCCTGGGTGTTGGAGACCGCGTGTCGCACAGCGGCTGCCTGGCAGTCTCATGATCGTCCACTGCGAGTGGCCGTGAATCTTTCGGCGCGACAGCTACGCCACCGTGAATTATTGGACACCGTTACACGTGTCCTGGAGACCACCGGACTTCCACCGGATTGCCTGGAGTTAGAGATCACCGAAAGCGTCATTATGCACGACGCCCCCGCCACCGCCCGACTCTTGGTCGAACTAAAGGCCGTGGGGTTACATATCGCCGTTGATGATTTCGGTACTGGCTATTCTTCCCTGAGCTATCTAAAGACCTTCCCTATCGATACCCTGAAAGTGGATCGTTCTTTCGTAATGGACATCGCGACCAGTAGCGAAAGCGCCCATATCGTTACCGCGATTATCGCCATGGGTCATGGCTTGGGCCTGGAAGTGGTGGCTGAAGGTGTCGAAGATCAACATCAACTGAAGTTTCTGCACACCCAAGGGTGCGACCTAATCCAGGGTTACCTGGTAAGTCGCCCATTTCCCGAGACAGAATTAGGAAAGTTCATGGAAAACTTCTACGCGGCCCCCAACCGTTTAGCTTCTTTTATAGAAACTGCCAATTCCGTGTAATTGTTTATGCAACAAAGTGCATCCTCACCGGTAACTAAGTTCAATTCCCAAGCGGGTTGGGTGATCTGGAGTAGTTTAACCGTTGCCTTCATGCTGACCTTGCTACCATTACCAGTGTGGGCGGCGCCGTCTCACCCTAAGTGGGTGTTATTGGTGCTGATCTATTGGGCAATGGCGCTGCCTCATCGAGTTGGGGTTGGTGTGGCCTGGTTGACGGGATTATTTTTGGATGTCTTTGAAGAAACCCTACTTGGTCAGAATGCCTTGAGCCTGGCGCTTGCGGTCTACATTGTTCTCAAGCTCCACCAGCGCTTACGTTTATTTCCCCGCTGGCAACAGGCGGTACTAGTGTTAGTATTGACCTCTATCCACCAGATTATCGGCTTGTGGGTACGGGCCGTTATCGGTCATGCCCCGGCGCGGGGTGATTACTGGCTGTCCGTATTGACCACTACCGCGTTTTGGCCGTGGGTCTTCGTCGTGCTGCGTGATCTACGTCGGCGTTTTCTGGTGGGCTAAAGGATGCATATCTCTCGCGTCCTCAAAGACCCCCTCCGTGAGGCGCGCGTTGTTCGCGCCCGCTCTATTGCTGCGTTTGCCGGGGTGTTGGTCCTGCTGCTGGCGGTGATGGGGCGATTGTTCTATCTGCAGGTGGTCAATCACGAGCACTTTCAGACACTCTCGCGTGACAATCGCGTCAAGATCGCGCCAGTTCCCCCTACCCGTGGACTCATCTACGACCGCAATGGTGTACCGCTTGCGGAGAATCAGGTTTCCTTTAGCTTGGAGGTGGTGCCAGAGCAGGCCGGAAATCTGAAGGAAACGCTTGATGATCTAGCGCGTTTGGTCGAAATCAGCCCTGCGGACCGTCAGCGTTTTTTACGTTTAGCGCGTCAGCATCGGAGTTTCGAGGCGGTACCGCTGCGTTTTCACCTTTCCGAGGAAGAGGTAGCGCGTTTTTCCGTCAATCGATTACGGTTTACCGCAGTTGATATCCAGGCACGGCTCTCGCGCTATTACCCGCTAGGTGCGTTAGCGACCCATGCGGTAGGCTACGTGGGTCGTATCAACGAATGGGAATTGCAGCACCTCGACAGCGCCAGTTATGCGGGGTCTTCTCATGTCGGAAAAGTGGGGGTTGAGCACTACTACGAAGACCTTCTTCACGGCAAGGTAGGCTATGAACAGGTCGAGACCAACGCCCAGGGGCGTGCCCTGCGGGTATTGGAAAGAACCCCACCGGTCGCAGGGGATGACATCTACTTGACCCTGGATGTCCGTCTCCAGGCCGCCGCAGAGGCCGCCATGGGTGAATTCAACGGTGCTGTGGTTGCCTTGGAACCACGTAGCGGCGCTATTCTCGCCATGGTCAGTCGACCTGGTTATGACCCCAATCCCTTTGTTAACGGTATCGACCCGAAGAGTTATCGACAATTGCAGACTGATCCCAACCGACCGCTGTTCAATCGAGTCCTGCGTGGCCAATATCCGCCTGGCTCGACCATTAAACCGTTTGTTGCCCTGGCTGGCGTAGAAAATGGTCTCGTCTCTGGTAATCGTGGCGTCTATTGTCCGGGTTGGTATCGATTGAGTGGGGAAGAGCACAAATACCGTTGTTGGAAACATAGTGGCCACGGTGCGGTGAATATGCATCGCTCCATCGTCGAGTCGTGTGATGTCTTTTTCTACGATCTGGCGGCTAATCTGGGTATCGATCGACTTGGAGAATATCTGACTCGTTTCGGTTTTGGAAAGAAGACCGGGGTGGATATTAGTGGAGAATTGGGTGGCCTGATACCCACTCGGGAGTGGAAACACTCTACCCGTAATCAAAGTTGGTATCCTGGCGAGACTATTATTACCGGTATTGGTCAGGGTTTCATGAATGCTACGCCACTACAACTTGCCTACGCTGTTGCTACCCTCGCCAATCACGGCCAGCCGGTGCAACCGCGCATTCTCTACGCGGTAGCCCAGCCCGCGACCAAGATCCTTCAGGTTCACCAGCCGCGTCTCCAGGAACCCATCTATCTGGATGATTCCTCGTATTGGGAAAAGGTCATCTCGGCCATGATGGATGTAATACATTCAGAGTCAGGGACTGCCAAACGTATTGCACAAGGGGCGACCTACCACATTGCTGGTAAAACCGGCACGGCACAAGTTTTCGGTCTTGGTCAGGAAGAGAAATACGTGAAAGAGAATATTCCGTTGCAGCTACGAGACCATGCCCTATTCATCGCCTTTGCCCCGGTGGAAGCACCAAGAATTGCAGTTGCGGTAATTGCGGAACACGCCGGCCATGGTGGCGCGATGGCTGCGCCAATTGCACGACAGGTTCTCGATGCCTATCTGAAGGAAGGGACAGAGTGATGCTGTAGTCAATAGCGTAGTCTCAAAGCCAGATTACAAGAATTGCCGTAAACAGAATGAAACGGTCTTGGTCATCGTTTCGTTGGCCTGCGTAGAATGCGGTGAGGAACGAACCGCAATTCGTGTTGTTGCTTCTATGCCTATGTTCGACGTGGTATGTATTACCTGGATTGGATATAGTTATCGATGGTGGGGAACGACATGAATGATGCGGTTTGTTCCTTACTGCATTCTATTCGGGCTATCCACGTCGCTTCCAGCCACGTTCGTTGGAGGGGCCGCAACTGGGGAAAGACCTATGGTAACCTGAGTTCGACGTAAGATACAAGATAAGTGTCTGTATCCATTATCCTTC
>CAUYTY010000219.1 GCA_963575655.1 Gammaproteobacteria bacterium
CATGAGGTTGCGTTGTCCGGCAGAGCTAGGTAGGGGGTTTCCGATAAGGTCTATTCAACAAGCCATCAAAAATGCGGGCCATATTCTGGAATATTTACCCCCTTATTCACCAGATTTCAATCCCATCGAACATAAGTGGGCGCAATTAAAGGCGATTGACAAAAGAGAACGCCGTACTACCGAGGAAGTCTTCGCAAATTATGCGTAATCATTTTATGGTGGCTTTGCTATATTACCAATAAGGAAACCCACGCCAATCATGCCGAGGCATTTAATTCCTCCATAAGGAGGCGCTGTTCCGCTTACCGACGCAGGACGAATATGTATGCAAAAAATAAATCAGGCCTCCAGCGGGTATTGGATGGTGTTTGGATTGTCCATAACTTTATCCGGATACATTTCACCACTAAACAAGTTCCTGCGGTTTCTTTAGGTGTTATAGAAAAAAGATTTTCCTGGGAGCAGATTTTAATGATCCAGAAAACCGCCTAATGGATCGACTCCCACAATAATAATCAGTCAGTTAGGATGGAATCAGACTGAACCAGTCCCCACCTCTACTGGCCAAACGGTAATCGAACCCCGCAAGTATTCAGGACTGGAGGGAAGACGAGCCGGTGCCTGATGCTGGGATTGAACCGTTGATTTATCCAATAAAACACAGAGGTATGCCATGAACAAAGAATGCAGACGCCACCTTTTCACTAGGACCGTCCTTGCCGCCCTGATCCTGGCTGCTCCCGTCCACGCCGAACGCATCAAGGATGTTGCCTCGGTACAAGGGGTACGTATTAACCAGTTGGTGGGATACGGTTTGGTGGTGGGGCTGGACGGTAGCGGTGACCAAAGCAGCCAAACGCCCTATACCGTCCAAAGCCTCAAAAGTATGCTTACTCGGCTTGGGGTTAGTGTACCGCCAGATGTCAATCCCCAACCCAAGAATGTAGCCGCAGTATCAATCAACGCCGACCTACCCGCCTTCGCCAAGCCCGGTCAAACCATTGACGTGACCGTAGCCTCGATTGGCAATGCCAAGAGCCTGCGCGGTGGGACTCTCCTGCTCACCCCGCTCAAAGGCGCCGACGGCAACATCTACGCCATGGCCCAAGGCAACCTGCTGGTGGGCGGTCTGGGGGTCCAGGGACAAGATGGGTCCAAGATCACCATCAACGTCCCAAGTGCCGGACGTGTCCCCAACGGCGCCACGGTGGAGCGCGCCGTACCCACTGATTTCCACGACGGCAACCTGATCGTCCTCAACCTCAAGACCGCTGACTTCACCACGGCCCAACGCATGGCCGTAAGTATTAACAAGACCATGGGCACAGATACTGCCGTTCCGCTGGATGCTACCTCGGTACGGGTTCGAGCCCCCCTTGACCCCGGCCAAAAGGTGAGTTTCTTGTCCGTGCTCGAGAATCTGGAGGTCAACCCCGGTGAAGCCCCTGCTCGAGTAATCATCAACTCCCGAACCGGTACCGTAGTTATTGGCAGCCATGTCCGCGTTTTGCCTGCTGCCGTATCCCATGGCAACCTCACGGTAACCATCAGTGAGTCACCCCAGGTCAGCCAACCCAACCCCCTATCCAAGGGGCAAACAGCAATCGTGCCGAGTTCTAACGTCAAGGTACAGCAGGAAAATAATCGTATGTTCTTGTTCGCCCCGGGGACGTCCCTGGATGAGATCGTTCGAGCCGTAAATCAGGTCGGCGCCGCCCCCGGCGATTTGGTGGCCATCTTGGAGGCACTCAAGGAGGCAGGGGCGTTACGGGCAGAATTGATCGTCATCTGAGGCGACGACCATGGCCACCACGACCCCCGTCTATACCGATATCCAAAACCTGACCGCCCTACGCAGCCAGGCCCATCGCGACCCTGGAAAAAAGTTGCATGAAGTGGCCAGTCAATTCGAGGCCATATTCATCCAAAATATGCTCAAGAGCGCGCGCGCGGCCAGTCTCGCACCAGGGGCATTGGATGGACCACACAGCGACACCTACAAGGAAATGTACGACCAACAACTTGCCATGACCTTGGCCAAAGGCAAGGGAATCGGGATCGCCGATATGCTGGTACGTCAGCTTCAGGGTTCCATGCCGCATGAGTCCACACCTAAACAGGCCGATCCAACGGCAACCCTGCAAGCTATAAGAATGGCAAAAGCAGCAAACTCCGCCACAATTCCGTCACCTCCCAACGCCACGCATCCGTCTTCATCACCACCGACACCAGTGAAAGACGTTGCCGCTTCCCAGGCGTCGTCTCAGGTATCCCCGTCAGCAACAGCCCCAGGACGCCGCACACCAGAGGAATTTGTGGCCGCAGTCTGGCCAGCAGCCTGCGAGGCCGCCGAGAATTTGGGGGTAGACCCGGAGGTGTTGGTGGCCCAGGCCGCAGTAGAGAGTGGCTGGGGCCGTTCGGTACCCCGTCTATCCAATGGCCAGAGCAGTTACAACCTGTTTGGTATCAAGGCTGATGGACGTTGGAACGGTGCTCGAACCGTTGTCTCAACCTTGGAATATCAGGACGGCATCGCGGTACGTCGCCAAGAACCCTTCCGAGCCTATGAGTCCTTTACCGATAGCTTCGCCGACTACGCCCACTTCCTGAATTCCAATCCTCGCTACCAAAATGCCCTAAATCAGGCGGATAACCCGGAGGCCTTCCTACGGGGCCTTCAGGCAGCCGGCTATGCCACCGACCCGGCCTATGCCCGCAAAGTGGCCTCTGTCTTGCATGGAGATACCTTGCGTACGGCGCTGAGTAATCTCGAAGGCTCCTAGGCAATCCAGGGAGGCCCCCCATGCCCGATCTATTCGGTGTCAGCACCTCCGCCTTGCTTTCCACGGCTAGAGGGTTGAGTACCACCAGTCATAACGTTGCCAACGTCAATACACCGGGATATTCCCGACAAGTAGTCGATTTTGCTACCAAACCCGCTACCGTCGCAGGTGCTAAATACCTCGGCAATGGAGTCAATGTTGCGCAGGTACGGCGTAACTACGATGATTTTCTCACGGGTAATCTGCGTGAAACCACTGGTCGCCAGAGCCACACACAGGCCCTTTATGATATGGCGAGTCAGGTGGATAACCTTTTGGCGGATCCGACGGCCGGGGTATCGCCCGCATTGGATGATTTTTTCAAGTCCAGTAATGGTGTATCCGATGACCCCACGTCTACGGCGGCACGCGAGAATATGCTTTCTACGGCGACGACCCTAGCCAAACGTTTCAATATTCAGTCGGCGCACCTCGACGATCTGTCGCAACAGGTCAATAGCCAGCTTACGACGCAAGTAGACGAAATTAATGGCCTAGCATCCAATATTGCCAAACTCAATAAAGATATTGCCACCGCCACGGCCCGAACTGCCGGTAACGGATTGCCCAATGACCTCCTGGATTCTCGCGACGAGGCCATACGTCAAATGGCCGACAAGATCGGAGTTAATGTTTTTAAACAAGACGACGGAACGCTTAACGTTGCGGTGGGAAATGGCCAAACCCTGGTAACCGGGACCCAAGTACGATATCTGTCGGTGGTCGAAGATCCCTACGACCCTTCTCGTAGGGAAGTGGCCTTGGGGTTATCTGTCAACGCGGCTGACAACCTCAATAGTCGCCCTGAGCAAAAAACCATCACCCCTCAAAATGGTACCACCGCGATCATCTCCGGGCAGATTACCGGCGGTTCCCTGGGGGGGCTGTTACAGTTTCGCCGCGAAGTATTAGAACCTGCCCAAAATGGATTAGGACGAGTCGCCACGGGGCTAGCCGCTGAGGTCAATCAGCAACATCGACAGGGAATGGACCTCAATGGCAATTTGGGCGAAGATCTGTTCAAGGTTGGGACCCCTGAGGTGTTTGCCAATAAGAATAATATCAGCGATCTTCAGATCCACGCCCAAGTAACTGATGCCTCCGCCTTAACCACCAGCGATTATCAGATTAGCGCCACCGGTAGCGGTTACAAACTTACCAGGCTTACCGACGGTAATACGACCACGGTTACCCTCAAGAATCAATTGAACAGTGATGGAACTACCACCTACCTCCTCGCACCCCCGGTAGATGGGATCACCTTAAATCTCACCAGTGATACCGGCAGCTTCGGTAAGCCAGGAGATAGTTTTCTACTCCGTCCCACCCATGCCGCATCAGGGAAACTATCGATAGCAATTGACGATCCGGTTAAATTGGCGGCGGCCACCCCGATCCGTACCAGCGCAATGGCCGGGAATGTTGGTAAGGGACAATTGAGCGTCGAGAAGGTAATTGATACTACCAATCCCGCATTTTCTACCACTGGGGCACTAACACCACCGCTGCTAATTCGCTTTGACGACCCAGCGGCCACTGGTAAGCTTACCTATTCAGTTTATGACAACACAAATCCAACCAATCCAGCGTTACTTACAAATAATACTAATCCGCTAAATCCGATACCACTCCGAGGTATTCCTTATGACCCATCACAAGGGGCATCGGTATTGCCACAGGGCACTATCGATTACGGATATAAAATAAATCTGTCTGGTACGCCGCTACCGGGTGATTCCTTTACGGTTGGTTACAATACCGACGGTAAGGGCGACAACCGTAATATGTTGGCGTTGAGCAATCTGCAGAGTACACCGTTATTGGCGGGGGGAACTGCCACTTTCCAGGGGGCCTACGGTCAAGTAGTAGCAAATGTTGGAACATCCACACGGCGCGCCGAGGTCAGTAACGATGCTGAAAAAACTCTACTGTCGCAGGCTAAGTCGGCCCAACAGGAGGTATCAGGGGTGAATTTGGACGAAGAGGCAGCTAATCTCCTCAAATATCAAGAGACCTATCAAGCCTCTGCCCAATTAATCGCCGCAGCGGACAGTTTATTTAAAACGATCCTCGGGGTAACCGGGCGATAATTTGTGAAATTAGTTAGGCCACCGTTATCGTTGCGATATTCTTACTCGTTCGCTCCCCACTCCCAATAAAAAGGAGTGAACAATTTCATCGCAATGACAAACCAGGTCATTACCTGATTGTTTAGAAGGAGGACCCACCCATGCGCATCTCTACTGCAATGTTTCATCAGCAAAGCATTGCCTCTATGCTCAATGCGCAATCACAGCTTGATGAAACACAGCAACGGCTCTCCACGGGTCGCCGTATGCTCAATCCATCCGACGATCCGGCAGCAGCGAGTCGTTCGCTCCAATTGCGTCAGGCAGTAGCCACAACCGCGCAATACCAAAACAATGCGGATGCAGCAACGGCCCGTCTCAACCTAGAGGAATCGTCACTGACCGGGGTAGGTAATGTCCTCCAACGAGTACGAGAGCTGGCCTTAAAGGCTAATAATCCTGGTTTAGCCGATTCCGATCGCCGTTCTCTGGCGGTCGAGATCCGGCAGAATTTCGATGCGTTGGTAGGATTAGCCAATACCCGCGATGCCAATGGCGAGTACCTCTTTTCTGGTTACAATACCCAAACTGAACCCTTCAAGGTGAACGCCGATAAGGTAACATATCTTGGTGATCAAGGTAGTCGCTTTCTCCAAGTCGGGGAGTCCGATCAAGTTGCGACAGGAGATTCGGGGTGGGACGTTTTCATGAATGTTCCTACCAGTGGTGGTAATGGTCTATTTGTGACCGGTCCTCGCCCGAGTAATAACGGTAGCGGAGCCATAGAGCCCAGCACCGTAATAGATTCCGGTGCCTGGAAACCGGATCAGTACACCCTGTCCTTTCCAACCACAGACTCCTATGAAGTACGAGACAGTGCCGGTGGATTGACCGCGAATGGCGTCTACAAAAGTGGCGACGCCATTTCATTTCTTGGCATTCAGACTACCGTTACCGGTGCTCCCGCCGCAGGAGATAGTTTTACCATTGCCTCGATTGGTTCCAACCCAAACAATACCGGAAACGGAGCCATAGGACGTAGCACCGTATTAGATTCCAGTGCTTGGAAACAAGATATCTACACCCTGTCTTTTACTGCCCTCAATGCCTATCAGATTAAAGATAGTTCTGGTAGCGTGGTTGGGGTTGGTAACTATCAGAGTGGAAAGCCAATTACCTTTAACGGAGTTCAGACCAGCATTACCGGAGCCCCTGCGGTAGGGGACAATTTCGTCATTTCACCCGCAACCCGGCAGGATGTGTTCTCCACCCTAAATGCGCTGGCCTCCACCCTGGAACACGCTACTGGTGAGCACACCGGTTCAATGGTGGCGAGCGCGGTATCTCGTGCCCTCCAGGATACCGACCAAGCCCACTCCCGCCTTCTGGATACCCGTGCGGCCATCGGCTCACGCCTCAACCGCGTAACCAATGCTAAAGACAGCAACGAGAATTTTTCCATCCAACTCAACTCCGCTTTGTCCACGCTAGAAGACCTCGACTACACCACCGCAGTTGCCAATCTCAACCTCCAAACCATGGGTCTACAGGCCGCCCAACAGGCCTACGTGAAGGTCTCCGGTCTCTCTTTATTCAGTCACTTAGGCGGTTGAGGCTTCCCCCGCTAACCAGCGGTAACTCCCTATATATCAAATAGTTGACCACAAGACCGGGCATACCAAAACACCACCACAATCATCGCCCATCCGTTTGCAGAATCGGAAGCGAGGTGATGGGATCTCCTGGTTTTTGCAATGATCTGTTATCTTCCTACTCGTTATCATCGGCGCTTGCTTCCTTCTCACCCTCCTCCCCGAATGGAGGATGTAGGTGGTCGAACCATCCTAATGGCCCCCCTAATTATGAAGATCACTATTTTTGGCACTGGATACGTTGGGTTAGTCACCGGGATCTGTCTTGCGGAGGTCGGTAACGAGGTCCTGGGAGTAGACATAGACGAACGTAAGATAGCGATGCTGCAACGCGGCGAGGCGCCTATCTACGAACCTGGCTTGGAAGATCTGTTGCGTAATAACCTCGAGGCCGGTCGGTTATCTTTCACCACCGACGCAGCCGCCGGGGTTGCCCACGGTCTCTTTCAATTTATCGCCGTCGGTACTCCCCCAGATGAAGATGTCTCTGCCGACCTTCAGTACGTGCTCGCCGTGGCACAGACGATCGGCAGACATATCGAGGGCTACCGAATCATCGTGGATAAATCAACGGTCCCAGTAGGTACCGCCGACAGGGTACGGCAGGCGGTGCGCGAAACCCTAGCTCAACGTAGCGTCGATGCGGAATTCGATGTCGTTTCCAATCCCGAATTTCTCAAGGAAGGTGCGGCGATTGATGACTTCATGAAGCCCGACCGCATCGTGGTAGGTACCGATAACCCCCGTACCACCGAGTTGTTACGCGCCCTATACGCCCCCTTCAACCGTAATCACGATCGGTTGATCGCCATGGATATTCGTTCTGCAGAGTTAACGAAATACGCCGCTAATGCCATGTTGGCCACCAAAATTAGCTTTATGAACGAGTTATCCAATCTGGCCGAGCGCTTGGGGGCTGATGTCGAAAAGGTGCGCATTGGTATTGGATCCGACCCGAGAATTGGCTACCACTTTATCTATCCTGGTTGCGGATACGGGGGGTCTTGCTTTCCAAAAGACGTTCAGGCATTGGAGCGTACTGCTCAAGGGGTAGGCTATACGGCTGAATTATTGCGTGCCGTGGAGGCGGTTAATTCGCGCCAAAAGGAGGTTCTGTTCCATAAGATCAACGGGCACTTTGGTGGCAACCTAGCGGGGCGTACTATCGCGCTGTGGGGATTAGCCTTTAAACCCGGTACCGACGATATGCGCGAAGCACCTAGCCGCATCTTAATTGAAGATCTTTGGAAGCAGGGTGCCCGTGTCCAAGCCTATGACCCAGAGGCTCGCAACGAGGCATTGCGCCTCTATGGCGAACGCCCTGACCTGCTCCTTTGCAAAACTCCCTATACTGCTTTAGAGGGGGCCGATGCCTTGGTCGTAGTCACTGAGTGGAATGTCTTCCGCAGCCCTGATTTTGGCCGAATTCGCGCCGCACTCACCTCCCCCGTAATCTTCGATGGCCGCAATCTCTACGACCCGCGACGAATGGCACAGGAAGGTTTCACACACTACGCCATCGGTCGATCGTTTAGTAAAGGCTAGTTGCTGGTGACTCAGAATTTTTGATCAGACACCAATGAGAGATTGATAATTAACAAACGGAATCATCCATGAAAGTACTTGTTACCGGCGCCGCCGGTTTTATTGGTTCGGCGCTGACCCTGCGCCTCTTGGAACGGGGTGATGAAGTCGTCGGTATTGACAATCTGGACCCATACTACGACGTGACCCTCAAGCAGGCACGCTTGGCGCGGATCGTTCACCCACAATTCACCGACCTACGGATTAACATCCAGGATCGTGCCGCGATCAGCGAGGTATTCGCCCAGCATCGCCCCCAACGGGTGGTTAATCTCGCCGCACAGGCGGGGGTACGATATTCCCTGACCAATCCCCTTGCCTACGTCGATACTAATCTGGTGGGTTTTGCCAATCTCCTTGAAGGCTGTCGCTACCATGGCGTTGAACATTTAGTCTATGCCTCGAGCAGTTCAGTTTATGGATCCAATCCTCGAATGCCTTTCTCGGTACACGATAATGTAGATCATCCGTTGAGTCTCTATGCTGCCACCAAAAAGGCCAACGAATTGATGGCGCATACCTACAGCCACCTGTATCGGCTCCCTACCACCGGGCTACGATTCTTTACGGTATACGGTCCTTGGGGCCGACCGGATATGGCGCTATTCAAATTCACCCATAGTATTCTTGCCGGTGAGCCCATTGATGTCTACAACTACGGAAAACATCGCCGCGATTTTACCTATATCGACGACATTGTCGAAGGGGTCATCCGAATCCTCGACCGCACCCCCGCCCCAAATCCTAACTGGAATGGTGACGACCCTAGTACCAGTCTCGCGCCCTACCGCCTCTATAATATCGGTAATCACCACCCTGTCGATTTGATGCGCTACATTGAGGTCTTAGAAGATTGCCTAGGCCGCAAAGCCGAAAAGCGTTTCCTACCGCTTCAAGATGGTGATGTACCGGATACCTATGCCGATGTTGAGGATCTGGTAAACGATACAGGATTCCAACCGGCCACCAGTGTAGAAACTGGAGTCGCGCAGTTTGTGACATGGTATAAAGAATATTATCAGCTGCGACTTTGATACTCGTTACAGCTAGCGAAGAGTTGTAGGTTGGGTTGATGAAGTCAACCCAACCTGGAAGGGACACAACCATACAAACTTTCTCAGCGAACAATTATACAAGCTATAAAATCCTCATTCCTAAATGCATCCACTGTAGAGTTCTGCCGTGTCGGTACGCTCCCTCGCATTTCTTGGTTTTTCTGAACAAGATACCATCCTACTGCGATCTCTTTTGAATCTCGGCGAGCCGTTGCTCAAAGAGAGCTGGGTGTTGTCTCCTCTTCATGAAGCGGATGTAGTTCTGGCCGATAGCTTGCGAACCACAAATGAAGAACTCGCCGATGTAACTGCCACCATAGTAATGGTACGCCCCCCAGGCAGCGAACCCACGAATCTACCCAATCTCCAGCGGCCATTACGGGTATCTCCGTTAGTGGCCCTCCTCAATAGCTTTTCTCCCACGGTTCTTTCCTCCTCATCTGAGACGAATACCGTCACTCGGGTAGAAAAAGCTATTCCCACCCCCTTTTCTTCCCCCAAGACACAACCTCTGCCGCTCGTCCAAGAAAAAAGTCTTGAGGTGAATAGAGCAGCTAGTCTTGCATCAGCGCCTCCCGAACGGAAGGGCTCCCAAGAAAAAGGAGAATGGGAATTATTAGGTTGGTTGCGCACCCGGTTGAATTGGAAAGCAACCGCGACTCCGGAACCACTCCCAACAGGAGACCCTCCGCCGTTACGTATTTTTGCCCCCACACCACGAACCTTCCATAACCCTTCGGTAGAACTGCATGAACGTCAAGTTCGAAAGCAGATTAATCAGTTACCACTATTTAATATCAGTATCAGTATTCCGTATCTAGTCGAAGTATTGCAAGGGATAAGTGATGAACCGTTGGTGGCGCGCGCCCGCCTACAACTTTTGGACCTATATCGAGAACCAATCAATACTCTGTTTCGTGCCCTTGGAACCCCGATATTACGAAAGAACTCTCCATTGGGGGGCTGGGAAGGTAGCTCATCGGACCCAGGAAAGATGTTTCTGGCATGTGCCGATGGCTATAAGGCCATTGTTTTAGCGTGTTGCCAGGCGGGAAATACTCCTGTTACCGATGATCTGTTGCTGCTTGGCTTGTGGCGGGCATTGGAACAACTCGCCCAGACTTTGATCCATGCCTATCGATATTATCGTTCGCTACCATCTGGGGTATTTGCAGAGGTTCACCAGATCTTTCGCTATGCCAGTTATTGGCGAGTCGAGAATCGTCCATTGAATTGCACCTATCCTGGATTGAACGCCGATGTTACGGTAGGAACCACGAGTATTGCCGACCTCTATAAACAACTCTTACTGATCGCTATCAGTAATCCCTATAGTTTAGTGGCCGAGCACCTGGATCAGGCATTGAAATATCTCGTTCCTGCTGCCGGCACTGCCCAGCTATTAAAATGGCAAGAGGCGTTACAACAGCAACTCATCTCCATGTCCTCCACCACAATGTCTCCTGTCCCGAATACCGAGGGTCTATTTCTCATAGACCTCGAAAGCGATCGTTCTCCCTTTTCCATAGTACAAACTGAATCTTATGATACCACAGTGGATCGTTGGATCATTAACACGCAACCAGTGCTTAATGCACTTTACCAAAGCACTACTAATCTCGTAACAGAAAATGAGGCAACTCCCCAACGACGGCTTATTGAACAATTAACAACCTGTCTGCGTGGTGTCGGCCAGCGTAGTGAGCCACGACGCCCGGGAAGGTCTGAGGTTAGATTGATCTTCGGTCTCTCTGAAGCACATCGAGAATTATCTAAAAGGTTGCAAGTTGTCTCCGAAATTGAATCGGATGATTGGATGGTAATTAATGAGAATAGCAAAGGACTCATGCTGAATTCCTCCAGACAGTACCCAGTCATGGCCGGAGAATTCGTGGGAATCTGGTGGGAATCAACCGTTGAGGAAACGAATAATACCGCTGGAGTAATTCGCTGGCTGCGCACGACCACCACTGGAGGAATGGCGTTGGGTATTGAGTTCCTAGCCGGTTTTCCCTCGGCAGTGTGGTGTGCACTTTCGGCAGATGATCTGCGGCCCGCTATCCTTCATACCCCGCAAGGAGAGGACGAGGAGGAGGTTCTTACGGTTTCAAAAGGATTTTACCGGCGTGGTATCGACTTTGAACTACAATACCAGGGAAAATCACGTCGAGTAACGGCCAGTCACCTCCTCCAGGTCGAATACGGATTCGATCAGTTTGTTCTAGTCACCCTACCCGGAAATTGATCTCTACCAGAACTTTACTAAGTAACCCAAGTCGCGACCCATGAGTCAATTCAACCGTCATTCCGGCAGGGACTGCTAGAATCCAGGTGCCATGGATGACTTGGTCGGTGATTCACGTCCCAGTACCCTTGATTCCGGCAATCCCCGTCGGAATGACGGCCTAACTGATAATAGATAGCGTTCTACTAACCTGCGCGTTGGTTAGGGGACAAGCAAGTAAAAATAATCTATTATTAGTCCAACCAAAAAATAAGACATGAAATTGCTAAAATTATGAAAAATTCTGATGGACGTTCTCTCGATCACTCTACCCTTGAGTATATAAGGCTTCAAGCAGTAAAAGCTGTACGTAAAGGAATGTCTCCTAGGGAGGTGGGCGAGATTTTCGGTATGCACCGATCGAAGGTGTACGAATGGGTGAAGAAGGCAAAAGAGATGGGTCTAGCTACGTTAAATGCGAAACCTGTCCCTGGAAGAAAATCCTTCATCAATGAACAGCAAGAAGGAATACTCGTATTCTGGCTGTGCGCATTTACCCCATTGGATTTTGAATTCTCGACAGTCTTATGGACAACTGAAATGATAAAGACATTAATAGAGAGGAAATTTTCTATTTACATGAGTCGTTCCGCGGTGGGCCGTTTTTTGCGCCGCATTAATTTAACTCCACAACGGCCAGTATATCGTGCGATAGAGAGGGACCAATTTTCAGTAGATAATTGGATTAACAAAGAGTTTCCTAGAATCAAAGAGTTGGCAAGTAATGAGGGTGCTATAATCTATTTTCTTGATGAGGCTGGGGCGCGCACCGATTATCACGCGGGTACAACTTGGGGGCTAGAAGGTTTAACTCCCATAATTCCCTCCACTGGTGGACGTTATCGCATAAATATGATCGCTGCGATAACTTCTGAAGGAAAGATGCATTTCCAAATAGGTCCCTCATCGCTCAATGGTGGTGCGTTTGTTGAATATCTAAAAATTTTGGCTCAAGAGAATTCATGCCCCATCTATATTGTAACAGACGGGTATTCTGCCCATCATGCAAAAGTAGTTAAGGAATATCTGGAGACGACAAATGGAAAGGTTAAAATATTCTTTCTTCCCACCTATTCTCCACACCTTAATCCTGTCGAGCTAGTATGGAGCAATATTAAGACACAAGGAATTGCGCGTCACCTTATTCGTAATGTGGAGGAGTTAAAAAATAAAGCTACTCAACTTTTAGAGGATTTAAAAAAATCGCCAGAGAAAGTCAGAGAACTTTTTAAAGAAGAATCCGTCCAATATGCTATTTAGCTGGAGTCCCCTAACCAACGCGCAGGTTAGTATATTTCTAGGGAGATTCCTAACCAATGCGCAGATTATCAGCCCGCTCAATAGCTATCTGCTGCAAATAGTGTTTCATGTCTTCATTATTGGTACGCTGACAGATATCCGCAACGGCTACTATTAGATCTAACGACCCAAGCCGGACATCATCCCGCAGGAAATAATGTTCGAATGCCCAATGATTGCTTTTCCGGCAAACCTCAACATCCACTTAATCCTGCTCAATCAACACATATTCTCGCAGACTGGAAAGCGTCCGATAATCGCGCATTTTTGTGATTCTATCATAACGGCAAGTTGTTTTAGATAGTCCCTCGACAATAATAATTGGGGCTTCAGTGCAGTAATCGTCACCATTCTCATCACCACAAACAACTGATACGTTAGGGTAGAAGAAGTTGAGCGGCTTTTACTTTCATGTTGGCAATAAAGGTTGGGTAAGGACTATTTACCAGGTGATTGCTAAATTTTCGCGTAATATTGCTCACGATAATATTATATTCACGATCCGCCCCACCATAGCATACACATTGCCATCAATAGACATTATTCGAAACCCATCTACTCTCCTCTCCTTTTGGGAGAGGGGTGAGGTTTCGGATAATGTCTAATATACTCATATTTAGTAATATTGAACGTTCACCTTCTAAATATTCGATCTCGGTAATGAAATTCTTTGTTTGTTCTAATATCATGATGACACCTTCGTGTTAAGGCTGATGCTGCTTAATTATGGACCTCACTCATCTTCCGCCCTTGGTTCGCGCCCTCCTGAATCCTGACTGCTATCCCCATCCTGTGACCCGGATTCAGCTTTTGGAGACGCACATCTCTTATGTTTTGCTCACTGGGTCCTATGCCTATAAGCTCAAAAAAAAATTGGACCTCGGTTTTGTGGATTATTCCACTCTGGAGCGACGCCGCTGGTGTTGCGAGGAAGAGGTACGTCTCAATCGTCGCCTTGCCCCTCAGATCTATTTGGAGGTACTGCCCATCGTGGGGAGTCCCGAGGCCCCGATATTTGGGAGGGAGGGGGGACCTGCCATCGAGTACGTGGTCAAGATGGTTCAATTTTCTCCAGAGGATCAACTCGACCGCCTGCTTGCTCAGGGGGCGCTCCCGCGCAACCAGATAGATGCTCTGGCCCACCGAGTGGCAGCCTTTCATCAAACCATCCCCACCGTTTTGGCAAAGAGTCCCTATGGTACCCCGGCAGCGGTGCTCAAACCGATGGTTGAAAATTTCCACCACTTGCGCAGGCTATTGCGCAGTCCTGCTGATCGGACACGTCTCAAGGTCCTGGAGACCTGGAGCCGCACCCAACACGAGTTGCTCTCCCCGCGCATCGCAACACGTCGAGTTCGTGGTTTCGTTCGGGAGTGCCACGGCGACATGCACCTCGGTAATGTCGCGCTGGTCAATGGTGAGGTAACAGTCTTCGACGGTATCGAATTCAATCCCTACCTACGTTGGATCGATACGATGAGCGAGGTTGCCTTCTTAACCATGGACTTGGAAGATCGAAACGCCTCTGGACAAGCAGCTCGGTTTTTGGACCTGTATCTGGAGGATACCGGGGACTATGCGGGATTGGCTTTGTTGCGTTTTTACCAGGCTTATCGGGCTATGGTGCGTGCCAAGGTAAGCGCCATCCGGTTGGGTCAGGGAGACCTGGATGCAGCAGAACGGGCGATGGTACGGGCGCAGTGTCGAACCTATCTAAACTTAGCGCGCCGTTATACCCGCACCTCTCCGCGCCTACTCATCATTGCCCATGGACCTTCAGGGGTCGGTAAGACCACGTTGACCAATCACCTGCTCGAACGGCTGGGGGCGGTGCGGATCCGCTCCGATGTGGAGCGCAAACGATTGTTTGGTCTCGCGCCATTGGCGCGTTCGGGCTCGAAGCAATTCGAGGGTATCTATACCGCCGAGGCCAATCAACGCACCTATCAACGCATTGAACACCTTGCCGCCGAGGTCTTAGCGGCTGGTTTCCCAGTAATTGTGGAAGCTACCTTTCTCAAGCGTCGTGGTCGGGACGCGATGCGCACACTAGCCGCACGCGAGAACGCGGTTTTTGTTCTGTTAGACCTACGCGCTACCCCTGCCACCCTGCGTGCGCGACTGGAGGAGCGCCAACGGCTTGGAACCGACGCCTCGGAGGCCGGAGTAGCGGTATTGGAGCATCAACTGGCGACCGCAGATCCCCTGACGGTCGAGGAAATGGACGAGGTAATCGTCGTAGACACCGAGTCCAAGGTAGATATGGACGACCTCGCCGCACAGTTACAAGCACGGTATGATCACCCCCCAAGTCAAGACAAAAAGTAACTACTCAGGTAGTGCCAACGGCGCGATTTCATATCAGACTAGGGTAACGCTCAAGGGACTGGATTCACGAGATCAAAAGACTGGAAACCCGTCTCATCGATTCTGCTGATTCATGGAACGGGCCTTTGGCTCTTTGATATACCTCTTTGCCATTCCTGGGGTGTCGCCCCAGGCTGGTATAAAGTCGCGCCATCGGCTCTACTTGAGTAGTTACAAAAAAATTAATTTAAGTTATGCTCGTTAACTCGCTCTAATAGTACCCGCATAGGAAAGTGCGCAGAACAGTGAATTTACCTAACCGTTACTCTCTCAACAAAGAAGGGAAACGGTTAGGTTTTCAATAGGGGGATAGATAGGTATTAGCGTATCTATTCCGAACCAAATAATTTTATCTCTTGCCAGAATTGAGTTTTTGCCCCATGCGCGAGTCGATTGACTACGTCCCGGAAGGTTTCGATGCAGCTACAGAGGCCCTACGTATTCCGCCACACTCCCAAGAGGCCGAGCAGTCAGTATTGGGTGGCCTCATGCTCGATAATGCCGCTTGGGATCAAGTAGCGGATCTGCTGGTAGAAGACGATTTCTATCGTCGTGACCATCGATTGATCTTTCGATCCATCGCGAGTTTGGCAGACAAGGGTAATCCGTTCGACGTGGTGACTCTGTCGGAATGGCTAGAGGCCCGTGGAGAGTTATCCAATGCCGGGGGCCTGGCCTATCTGGCAACGCTAGCCAGGGATACCCCGAGCGCGGCCAATATCGTCGCCTACGCCAATATTGTGCGCGAACGCTCGGTGATGCGTTCCCTTATTCGGGTCGGGACCGACATCTCGGGGTCCGCCTATAATCCCGAAGGGCGCGATTCCGTCCAATTACTCGATTTTGCTGAACAGCGCGTCTTCGAGATTGCCGAGCGTGGCGCCCGCACCCGTCGAGGCTTTCAAAGCATCCGTGATCTATCGCTTAAGGTTATCGATCGCATTGATATTCTGTACAACCAAGAGAATCCCATCACTGGCATCCCTACCGGTTACTACGATCTTGATGAAATGACCTCGGGGTTACAACCCTCGGACCTTGTCATTATCGCGGGGCGACCATCGATGGGCAAAACAAGCTTTGCCATGAATATCGCCGAACACGCCGCTATTAAAGAAAGAAAGTCGGTGGCGGTATTCAGTATGGAAATGCCCGGCGAACAACTCGCCATGCGTCTAATCTCCTCGCTGGGACGTATCGACCAGCATCGGTTGCGTACTGGCAAGTTACTGGATGATGACTGGCCGCGCCTGACCTCTGCGATTGGACTTTTGGGAGACATCGCCATGTTCATTGACGATACCCCGGCGCTAACCCCTACCGAATTGCGTGCCCGGTGTCGGCGTCTGAAACGTGAACGGGGATTAGACCTCGTATTGATCGATTATCTACAACTGATGCAGGTCTCAGGCAATAAGGAAAATCGGGCTACGGAGATCTCCGAGATCTCACGTGGCCTCAAAGCCTTGGCCAAAGAATTGCGCATCCCAGTCGTGGCGCTCTCGCAACTAAATCGCAGCCTAGAACAACGCCCCAATAAACGCCCCATCATGTCGGATCTGCGGGAATCCGGCGCCATCGAGCAGGATGCGGATGTGATTGTCTTTATCTATCGTGATGAGGTCTACGATGAGCAAAGTACCGACAAGGGCGTTGCCGAAATCATCATTAGCAAACAACGCAATGGACCAATCGGTACAGTGCGTTTGACCTTCCTTGGCCAATACACTCGTTTCGAGAATTTTAAACCAGAGGTCCACCTGATTAGCTCAAAACCTGACTCAGCCGCTAGTCCTCCAAGATCTGAACCACTAGCTAGCCTTCCCAAACCTGACACAGCAGCCAGTCCTCCAAGATTTGACCCATTAACGGGTCCGCCAAGATTCGATTCGTTAGCAGGTCCTCAAAAATTTAATCCAACGTCGAACTTCTGAAGACAACCCTCATAAAGAATACCCCGTGACTCGCCCTACCCTAGCCATCATCGATCGCGCAGCGTTACGCAATAACTTCGCCCGAGTACGAGCCATTGCACCAGGCCGAAAAGTGATGGGAATCGTCAAAGCCAACGCCTACGGCCACGGTATCGTGCGCGTGGCACGGCTCCTTTGTGATGACACGGGTGTGGATGCCCTCGGAGTGGCCTGCCTGGAAGAGGCGGAGGGCCTACGCATCGCTGGTGTGCAAAAACCCATTACTCTACTAGAAGGGGTCTTTGAGGCAGACGAATATCGTAATGCCGCTAGACTGAGACTCACTGTGGTAATTCACCACTTGTGGCAAATTGAGGCGTTAGAGTCTGTCGCTTCGTCGATGCCGATGCCGATATCGGTTTGGCTCAAGGTAGATACCGGGATGCACCGCCTCGGCCTAACCCCAGAACGGGTAATGGATGCCTGGCAGCGTTTGCACACCTGCCGAGGAGTACTCCCACCGGTGGGACTCATGACCCACTTTGCGTGTGCGGATGAGCGCAACTCACCAACGACCGCACGTCAGCTCGCCTGTTTTAGCAAGACCGTAGCGGGATTACCTGGTGCATGGTGTCTAGCCAACTCCGCCGCCATCCTGAGCGACCCGGCAGGCCACGGCCAATGGGTACGACCAGGCCTCATGCTCTATGGCGTATCCCCCTTTTCCGGCGAGAGCGCAGCCAGTTTGGGATTGTGTCCGGTGATGCAATTCACCTCACGGCTGATCGCCATCAATACGGTACGCCAAGGTGAGGCCGTAGGTTATGGCGGTCGCGGAGTGGTTACTGCTGATACCCTGGTTGGAATGGTTGCGGCTGGCTACGCGGATGGTTATCCACGTCATGCTCCTTCGGGCACCCCGATATTGGTTAATGGCCGTCCAGCCTCACTGTTGGGACGGGTATCCATGGATATGCTGTGCGTCGATCTTACGAACCACCCTGATGCGCGGATCGGCGACCCTGTCCTACTGTGGGGCAAAGGTTTGCCGGTGGAAGAGATCGCTGCCGCCGCTGGTACCATCCC
Organism: Gammaproteobacteria bacterium; assembly: GCA_963575655.1. Classification (NCBI taxonomy): domain Bacteria; kingdom Pseudomonadati; phylum Pseudomonadota; class Gammaproteobacteria; species Gammaproteobacteria bacterium. The sequence continues at coordinate 18,132 of CAUYTY010000219.1, forward strand.
CTACGAGCTGCTCAGCCACATCGCCCGGCGCGTGGCCATTGAAGAACGAAATTAGACAGTAGTTGGACCTGGTTCGACGTTCATCAGTGTCCCCGAGAAACCCGGCCCTTGAGGGCGGGGAGGAAAGGGGACGGTTTTTTCCGCCCCATTGGATAGCAAAATCTTTAAAGTTGCCGGTCTTTCCCGGCTGTCAGCCCGTAAGGGCCTAGTGACGCACACCTTACGGTGTGGCTCCCCTCGCCAATGTTGCAACGCAGCTTCGATTCTTGCGAACCTTGCAGCAGACCGTTTCGTGCGTACCCGTCGCGTGTCTGCTTCTGCTGCTTTCAGAGCTTGGAGTTGAGGAAGCGCCCCAAGGTGAGTCTTGTACTTCGTTGCAACGTAGTCCGATTTCTCGGACTAAGGCTGGTCAATCTCGGGCTTGCTTTCACAAGCCACGGGCTTTAGCCCGGGGTGATTGACTGGGTCCCAAAACTAAAGGCCCGTCGTAGCAACACTACGACGGGCCTTTAGTCTTATCTGGAAACCTCGCAGAAAGCTAGGAAGCACCTTACTAGGCGGCAATCCTCAAGCCCTCTTCCATCCAATCCTCAACCACATTCAGGTCGTTGTCTCGGGCAAAGTTGCGCAGGAATTCATACTGTGCTGAGTTGCTTTCCATCAACTTGCGCTCAACAACTAGAGACTTAACTCCGTCGCTAAAGCTGACATAGACGTATGGAGAGAAAGACGGTTTCCGCTGAAGACCAGCGGCAGACATACAATTGTGCAATCGACTCGACTTCTGGACCCCATGGGTGGCAAGACAGTCCTGCAACCGCTCAGCCCAATCACTGGGGCGAAACTGCTGGCCACGCCGGGTAAGACCCTGAATAACAATACGCGGGGGAAGGGTTTGAGTGTTCATTATAGAGGCTCCTCGATCGAGTCGATAGAAATATTGGTTCTATAAAACAGCAATAAACGTACCAACAGCTTGCGTGCCTTTTTAAGGGGGAGGTAACTACATCGATCGCTTCCCTCAACGTACCCCCAGGGGTTCCCCTTAAAACCCCTAAGAGAACCAGGCCACTCAATGAATAAAGTCTAGCGCGCTTCTGGGAGAAATAATAGAGCAAAACCAGCGGACAAGAAAAATTTTTTTCTGCACGACTGACTATCGCAAAATCATCACCTTACCCAAACATCGAGCAATTATAGTGATATTTCGCGCCCCGCCTGGTACACCGATGTCGACCTGAACCGGTTAAAAGAGAACATCCTCCCGATAAGCATCGTTTTTCTGTACGCAAAGAATCGTCCACTAACAAAGACCTGCGGAAAAACAGATTAGTCTGGGAAAAACAGGCGGACGAGTAGTACTTCCACAACAACCAAGGGAATACCCTAGCAAGGAAAAGTGGATCCCCCCAGTGATATCAGGGCAAGCCAGGTTCGATTGTGCTTTCTGCTACTAATCTGTGCGTTGGTTAGACAACCTGCGGCAAACACGGCACCACGATGCTGCACCAAGCACCTGCGCATCCCCATTCGCTAACCAACGAGCAGATTAGTAAAGGAAAACAAAAACGTAATATCGAGTCCCCACGCCTGGTTCAATCAATTTCTTACCAGAAATCTTTTTCTCTCGCAACTACCACCTTCTATGCTTACTCGTCTCAGCGAGGAAGGCAAGATTCTGCGGATTGGAAATAATGCTGGGGGGTATAGAGCGGCCAAGAATGTCTTGGGTAATCTCCCCACAACCCATTGGTGACTCGATTTCTATTTTCTGTGCGGCATCAATTCTTTCTATAATCACGAAGTGGTGAGGGATAGTTTCCGGAAAATAGCGCGAGAAAATCACATGCCATTCCGAGAAATCGATCTTCGGAAAGAATGCATCCCCCTCATAGTCTGCCAACATGCTGGTCAAGTAGATTCTGGAGGCCAACCCGATGGTATCTCTATAAAGTTTCTCACCTCCTATGATAAATATTTCATCCGCACCATTTCCTTCTGCAAATGCCAATGCCTCATTAAGTGCATAAAATACCACTACCCCCTCGCAGTGAAAGTCGCGATCTTTAGTCATTACGATATTGACGCGATCCGGCAATGGGTGACCAATCGCATCAAAAGTCCTGCGCCCCATAATCACAGGACTGTTATTGGTTATGCACTTGAACCTACCAAGGTCGCTAGGTAGATACCAAGGCATTTTTCCCTCTCGGCCGATAACCCCATTACGAGCTACCGCAGAAATTATCGATACAATAGCCATCACACTTACCTCTAGTTAATTGCTGAAGTTACCAGTATGACGAGATATAGCTCCCCGTCAGTAGTATTTTAATGAAGAAAAATTACCATCTTGTGACAAAGTCGGTCGATCCACAGATTACATTTATCATCTGCCCTCTTAGTGATAACGTTATTCGTGGGCTGTTCTAAATCAAGCCCCCCACTATCTTCACCGACAAACAGAGAAATCACCTCCGCCCTCCCCTCCCCTCCCACTGGGAAAAATATCAACGGTTACGGATTAGCTATTGGGTGGAGGCATCCTCTGCTGATTTAGCCACGTACTCACTTCCTCTGCTAAACGTTTTTCTTCATCCGCTGATAGGCCATGTGGATCGTAACGGTCTCGATAGTGAAGCGCTAGCAAGGGAAATAATTCAGTATGGTGGATACGTTTCAACCAGATTCCTAGCGGTTCACCGATTCCTCGTATCCAACCCTGGTGGGTCAGATGATCCTCGATCCGTGCGAAGGGTTGCAATTTGCTGGACCGATGGCTCGATTCAACGTTACGGGATCGCCTGCGGATACCTGTGCCCCGCACTATCCGCCAGATCATAATGCCGGAAAGAATAACAGCTAACACCAACCAGGGCCAGGTCGCGCGGGGTTCGGTAGAGTTCCGGTATCTATCGATCTCAAACCAGGCCCGTGACCAAAGGTCCATTAATATACTCCAAAACGGGGCGGTATCCTGCTCTAATGCCTGCCAATCCGGCGGTGTGTTGTCTACATCCTGCCATACCCCATTCACGTAAGCCGCTGCCCAGGCATGGGCGTGACGTGCACGCACGATGCGTAGACGACCTTCCGATTCGTGAACCGAATAGCCAACGACATAGCGCGCAGGGATCCCCACTTGACGGAGGAGCAATACCGTAGCCGAAGCAAAATATTCACAATGTCCGGCTCGATTATCAAGGAGGAAACGAGCAAGCGGAGTTCCGGCATGGCCCGCGTTAGTGAGTGTGATTGTATAGCGAAAATTTTTACAGAAAAAATTTTTCAGGCGTTCAAATACCTGACTGGCTGGTAGCCCAGTCAACACCAATTGCGTAACCACTTCCTCAATGGCGGACTTTTCCCGTTCGGGAACAGTAAGGTCTGCTACATCGGGCGGGGCATCGAAGGAGCGTTGCGAATCATAAAAGATGCGATAACTGACAAAGCTGGGAGGTTCCTTGGCTTTGATCGCCCCATAGGAATTGACAGCCATTTCCAGAGCGGACAAACCCTCCAAGCGCACGCTTCCTTGGGGAGCATGAATCATCGCCGAAGCACCAGAGAAATGCTGGTGAATGGTGAGAGAGCTCGCCCCTGATTCATTATCAACCAATTGCCAGGAACCGACTGGGGTCTTGATCGGCAATTCTCGTAAGTTGCTAAATGGACTGAACCACGAATTTCTTACTAAATTATTGTAGCTGGCCTCCCGTAACCGTAGAGGGGTGGTCCAAGGCTGAGGCTGATCTACTCGAAATAGGATCCTCTCGGAAAGCTTTAAAAGTCCAATATCACCGATGGCCGTATTTTGACGATACGGATCCACCTCACCTCTAAACCATGGGGCAACCCATTCAACGAATTTCCTTTCTACCACACGATGCAGGAAGAGCATACCTTTTTGTTCCTGATCGGCCAAACCGAAACCTAACAATAAAACCACACCCCATAGAAATGGATTGTGCCGTCTCGGACGATTAAGCCACAGAGCCACCCCAATCAATAATCCAATGCCAGGAAAGTACCAAGAGGAGTGAATTCCTCCCGTCGTCGAGGCGATTAGACAAAGACCAAAGAAAGGATAGTCCAAATGGATCGCGTATCGATTCTCCTGGTTTTTCTTGCGTAACGAGAGAAACAATCCAGTGAGGGGGAAATCACCACGAACAGTATATACCTGAGCCACCATTAGCGGGAAGAATGCAAAAGGAAATACTCGTATCTCGTGAATCACCTGTGACATTGCGGTTGAATCTGATAGATAGGGATAGATTAATAATCCCGCTAGAATCAAGGCCCCCAAATCCGCCACTCGATATAACTCACGATCCTCAGCCTGCCATCGCCAGGAAATAAATCGGTTGCCCTCCAGGATCGCAGCCATCAAGGCCGCACCCCATACTTGATCAATACGCCAGCCCCAAAACAAAATGGTAATCGATAACAATGGAAAGGAGATATTCATAATTCCAGCCTTGCCAGTATTTCTTCCGCTTGCCCCACCGGAATAACCCGTAGACGTGAGGCCGGGTGGATCCACGTTGGGGTTGGAATTGTCTGATTCTCCTGGGGCGCGGTTACTACCAACACCAATAGGGGGAGGCCAATAGCATTAAGTTGACGAATTAATTCGTTGCGCTGCTCATCCCAGGTGAGCAGAATTAGTACGCAACTGCTGAGTACTGCGGGTAAAGATAAAATCAAACTGGTGAGTCGATCAAAGGGATCGTGGCTGTTGATATCTACACAAGCAAGGATCTCCATAAGCCGTTCTACGTGAGCAATACTCCGCCCCGCAGTAAATTGATAAGCCTGATCCCCAACGAATAACAAGTCGAGCAATGCCTCTCCCGATTCCATTATTACCGCGAAACTGGCGGCCAGGGCGACTGCCTCCTCGAAGATCTCAGGATCCTGCGCTGGTGAGGCAAAGGTATCCAGGATCAATCCATACCGAGTAAAAAACTCATTCTGATATTCGCGTACCAGTAACTTGTTGTGGCGCGCCAACCCCGGCCAATAGATGTGGCGCGGTGAATCACCATCCCGATACTCCCGCAGGGATACGAATTCCTCGGAATCTCCCACCACAGAAGCCAATTGCATTCCCCCAGGATGGTGGCGCCTGGCGCCCGCTAGTTGAAAACCAATGGGTAAAGGATAGCACTTAGGTAATACTAGCAACGACACCGGAAGTGCGTGATATTGGTAGGCAAAAATCAATCCCAACGGATCCGGTCGCATCACGGTCAATCCCGGCAGATCAATACGACCGCGTCGATTAGGGATCAAACGTAAGGAAATCTGACAAATTCCATTAATTGAGATGCGAGGAAGAGGCGCTGCCTTTCTTTCGAATCCTTGCTTCTTCTGAACTAACCAGAGGTAACGATGGTAGGCAACGTGCCGGTCGAACCAGTTACGCTCTTTTTCTCCAGGCTGGATGGTATTAAGAAATTCTTCTCGGGTTGGACATATGTCGGGAAGCGTCTCAATTACCAATAGGCTGTCCTGAACAACACCACTTCGGTTGGTCAAGGTAACGCTATACTCCAGCGATTGATTAATAGTGGCATGGCGTGGCACCTTTCGATCGATAGATATCTGATCGCGAAAGCGCAGACTAAATAAAACCGACACGATCAGCAGGGCACTCAAAACCGAAAAGAGCTGATATGCCTGGGTTTGGATAATGTCCACGCTGAGCACGCCAGAAACCACCACCCCTCCCAGCAATAGACTTCCACTGGTAGTGAGGCGCGCTTTTATGTCATTTGTGCGACTGGTTACGAAACCAAACATCCACAATGAGATGCGACGTTTTTTCATGATCAGGAGGGAACCGGGATTCGTTCAAGAATATCGGATACTATTTTCTCGCAAGTTGTTCCCGAAAATTTTGACTGTGGGTCAAGCATTAACCGATGCGCTAGGACTGGAATTGCTAACTCGTGCACCGCTTCTGGAGTAACGAATTCTTTTCCGTCCAACAAGGACAATGCCTGGGAACATTTCATGAGTGCCAAGGCTGCCCTGGGGCTACCACCCAATCGAACTCCGGCAATTTTGCGAGTGGCTGCCGTCAATTCGACGATATAACGCCGCATCGCGTCACCTACTCGCACTCGGGCGGAGGTTCGACGTATGGTGAGAACATCATTCACGTCCAGACAGGGATACAGATGTTCAAGTGGGTGTCCCATTTCCTGATCGGAAAGTAAGGTGGTTTCCTGCTCCAGAGTAAGATAGCCAAGACCAAAACGCATCGCAAAACGATCTAACTGAGCCTCTGGTAGAGGATAGGTACCATGATATTCCACTGGGTTTTGGGTAGCAATGACAAAGAAAAGTTCCTGCAATGGACGCATATCACCATCCACGCTCACTTGAGCCTCGCCCATAGCTTCTAATAGCGCAGACTGAGTGCGTGGAGAGGCCCGATTGATCTCATCCGCTAATAAGATCTGAGTAAATACCGGCCCCTCTCGGAAATGAAAATCTTGGGTTTGGGGATGAAAGATGGATAATCCGATAATGTCGGCGGGCATTAGGTCTGGGGTAAACTGGATACGTTTAAAAGTGGCATGGATTGATTTTGCCAATGCCTTAGCAAGGGTGGTTTTCCCCGTGCCAGGAATATCCTCGAGCAAAATATGCCCAGATCCAGCAAAACCAGCCAGGAGTTTCCGTAGGCTGCCAGTTTGTCCCAGGATCACCTGCTCTAGATTGCGATGCAATCGCTCCAGTAGATCAGTGGCATGTGAATAGAGTACGGTCATTGTTTTCCCATGGGTCGTCGTTGGTGGATTTGTTTGTCTAGCCGTGGCGATGATTAGATATGCCCCTAAATATCAAAAGGTAACCTATTGAACAATATAATGATTCC
>CAUYTY010000220.1 GCA_963575655.1 Gammaproteobacteria bacterium
GGGGACGATTGGATGCGATCCCGAATTTTGAATAGGTGGCAACTTGGGTTATTTAAACTGCCCTAGTGCGTTGTCATGTCCTGCGAGACAATGATCTGTTGGAGCATAGGTAGCGTTGAAACATCATAATCACGAAACATCAATCCAATTCCATCTGCTGTTTCTCGCACCACGCCTGCGTTGATCTGGTAATGAGTTTGATCCTCACCATTACCAACCGGAAATAGCAACTCGACGCTCGCATATTTAGGTGGTCGAGGAGGTCCTAACATCTCCAGGAAAACCCCGCCCAAACTCAAGTCACGGGTAACGGCGGGGCTCTCACCCACCTCTGCAAAAATAACATTGACGTTAATTCGGATTGGGATACGGAGGCTCCAACGATGCTCCACAATTCACCCCCTGATCACCTATGCACGCTCAATAGGAAATGCCATCACCTCTTCAATAGTGGTAGCCTCCATCATCGCCATGAGTAGGCGATCTATTCCCAAAGCTACTCCCGCACATCCTGGGAGCCCGTGATCGAGGGCCTCCAGCAAATGCTCATCCAGGGGAACCACAGGCAGCCCTACTCGACGACGCTGGGCACGATCCGCCTCAAAACGCCAACGCTGCTCTTGCGAATCGCCTAACTCGTGGAAACCATTGGCCAGCTCCACTCCTCCCAGGTAGACCTCGAAACGTTCCGCCACTGCAGGAGACCCCAACCTTACCTGGGCCAACGCGGCCTGAGAGGCAGGATAGTCATAGACGAAACTCGGCCGCCCCCTCTGCCCCAAAGTCGAGGCAATACAGTGGGTGAGCAGCAGATCGAGCCAACCGTCTCGATCCAGTGATTCCAGAGGTAGGGCCTCACCAACACCCAAGCCCATCGCCCGCTCCCGTAATTCAGCAACACCCGCTTGGTGAGGGTCAATCCCTACGTTGTGGCGGAAGATCTCCGCGTAGCTCAATCGCGCCGCCGGCGGACAACCGAGGATCTCGGCAAGCAACGCATCCATCTCATCCATCAGGGCATGGTGGTCAAAACCTGGTCGATACCACTCCAGCAAGGTAAATTCCGGGTTGTGCCAACGACCCCGTTCGCCACTACGAAATACTTTGCAGATCTGGTAGATAGACCCCGCCCCCGCCGCCAAGAGGCGTTTCATAGGAAACTCGGGGGAGGTGTGCAGATACAGAGGTTGCTGAGCTCGGGCGCCCGGCCCCTGATCACAGGTAACAAAACTCGCTACCTGTAGATCAGTGGCCGCAGCCACAGACAGTATCGGGGTATCTACCTCCATGACCCCCCGATACTCGAAAAAGCGACGAATCTTGGTGAGAACCCCGGCCCGCCTACGCAGGGCCGACAGCGAGGCGCTCGGACGCCAGTCCGCCACAACCACTACTCCTTCATCCGAGAGATGTATTCCACAGTACGGGTATCAACTTTGATCAAATCGTTGATACTAACAAATAGGGGGACGCGCACCACCGCCCCGGTCTCCAAGGTCGCTGGCTTACTGCCACCACTTGAGGTATCCCCGCGTAGCCCCGGATCGGTCTCCACCACGCGCAGTACCACCTGATTGGGTGGGGCCACACTCAGCGGGACACCGTTATAGAGGGTGACATTACAAATATCCTGTTCCTTGACCCATTTGGCCGTATCCCCGACGGCAGCTTCATCCGCAGCGTGCTGTTCGAAGGTCTCTTGGTCCATGAAATACCACAAGGAACCGTCGTTATAGAGGTATTGGAGCTGCATATCCACAACGTCCGCGCCCTCTAAAACATCACCAGACTTGTAGGTACGTTCGATGACCCGCTGAGTTTTAAGGTTGCGGATCTTGATACGATTGAACGCCTGCCCCTTGCCCGGTTTCACATACTCGTTTTCGAGTATGACGCACGGGTCACCATCCACCCGCACCTTGAGACCTGCTTTGATTTCGTTGGTACTGAAATTTGCCATAGTATTCCCGTTTACCCCGTGCCGAACTTGTCGCTAATCATAACCTCAAACACTATGCCAATGGAGCCTTCCCGCCCTTGGCAACGAGAACTAGCCAGTGCGATCCGAACCGTCGAGGCACTATGTAGCTTGCTCGACCTGGATCCAAGCCAATTTCCCGCACCGAGAGCAGGAGATAGCTTTCCTCTGCGGGTACCACGCGGCTACGTGGCACGCATGGCCAACCGCGACCCCCATGACCCGTTGCTGCTCCAAGTTCTACCGAGCTACGCAGAGGACATCACCTCACCCGGCTACATCGATGATCCAGTGGGAGATCTGGATGCCCGCGTTGCCCCTGGAGTTCTCCATAAATATCAGGGACGGGTCCTCCTCATTGCTACGGAGGCCTGCCCCATCCATTGCCGCTACTGCTTTCGCCGTCACTTCCCCCACGAACGCCTCGATTGGGAGGCGACCATGGCATATCTAGTGACACACCCAGACCTCCACGAGGTTGTCCTGAGCGGCGGCGACCCACTGTCCCTCTCCGACCGTCAATTGGCGGCCCTGAGCGAAAGGCTAGAGACGGTTCCTCATCTGCGCCGCCTACGCATCCACACGCGGATGCCCGTGGTCCTCCCTGAACGCGTGGACGACGCATTGATTGCCTGGTTGACCCAAGGACGCCTAGGTAAAGTCATGGTATTACACATCAATCACCCCAACGAATTGGACCACAAGGTAAGACAGGCCTGCGCTGCCTTGACGCAAGCCGGGGTAATGCTCCTCAATCAGAGTGTGTTGCTACACAACATCAACGACCGTGTCGAAACCCTTACCGCTCTCAGCGAGGCACTATTCGAAGCGGGCGTAACCCCCTATTACCTCCACCTCCTCGATGCAGTACAGGGCGCCGCTCACTTTGCGGTACCTGCCTCCTCCGCCTTAATCCTCATGGAGGAATTGCGTATTCGCCTCCCAGGATATCTCGTCCCCCGCCTCGTCCAAGAATCAGCCGGCGCCCTCGCGAAAATAGCCGTTACCTGCTAGTGCGCATCTGCTTCGTGATGTCGTCCAGGATCAGGGCCAAGGGCCAAGATACGCATTCATCGGGATGGTTTCTACGTAGGAAGTACGGCTATTCTGGGTGATCTCTGTCAAAATGAGAATCATTGAGGGCACCGCGATACGGTTTCGATAGGCCCCGGATTCGGGTATATTCCGCCCCTTGTTGCCGTACTCCCGGCTCCGCCAGTAGGATTAAAAACTTCGTGTTCGACCAGAAGTACATTCGCAATTTCTCGATTATCGCCCACATTGACCATGGCAAATCTACCCTTGCCGACCGCTTCATTGAGCACTGTGGAGGACTAACGCAACGCGAGATGTCTGCGCAAGTGCTTGATTCCATGGACCTGGAACGGGAGCGGGGGATCACCATTAAGGCCCAAGCGGTATCTCTCCACTACCGAAGTGGGGATGGTAATACCTATCAATTAAATCTCATTGATACCCCAGGCCATGTTGACTTCTCCTATGAGGTTTCACGCTCGCTGGCTGCCTGTGAGGGGGCGTTGTTGGTGGTGGATGCCGCCCAGGGCGTGGAGGCCCAGAGCGTTGCCAATTGCTATACAGCCATCGAGCAGGGCTTGGAGGTGGTGCCAGTTCTCAACAAGATGGACCTTCCCAACGCCGATCCCGACCGAGTGATCAAGGAGATCGAGGAGATTATCGGTATCGAAGCCACCGAAGCCGTGCAAGTCAGTGCCAAGACCGGGTTGGGCATCGAGGCCTTGCTGGAGCAACTGATCCTCCGACTCCCCTCCCCCGGTGGTGATTCCTCCGCCCCACTTCAGGCGCTGATCATCGATTCATGGTTCGATAACTATGTCGGGGTGATCTCACTGGTACGGGTAATGAATGGCTGCCTGACTCCCCGCCAAAAAATTCGAGTGATGTCCAGCGGGCGGGCTTACCAGGTGGAGAGTGTGGGTGTCTTTACCCCAAAACGGCTCTCCACCGATGGCCTCGGGGTCGGGGAAGTCGGTTTTATGATTGCCGGCATCAAGGAGATCCACGGCGCACCGGTGGGCGATACCCTGACCGATGCGGACCGTCCCGCCACTGAGTCGCTACCTGGCTTTAAGAAAGTTCAGCCTAACGTCTTTGCGGGTCTATTCCCCGTAGACTCTGATACCTACGAGGCATTTCGCGAGGCCCTGGCAAAACTGAGTCTCAACGATGCAGCCTTGTTCTATGAGCCAGAGACCTCGGTGGCCCTCGGTTTCGGTTTCCGTTGCGGGTTTCTAGGTTTGCTGCACATGGAGATCGTCCAGGAACGTTTGGAACGAGAATATCGCCTGGATTTAGTAACTACCGCACCGACCGTGATCTACGAAGTCGTAACTACCGCCGGTGAGGTGCTACGTGTCGATAATCCGGCTAAACTCCCTGACCCTGGGCATCTCGCAGAGATTCGTGAACCGATTATTCAGGCCAATCTCCTTACGCCGCCAACCTACCTTGGCGCGGTAATTGGGCTATGCGAAGAAAAACGCGGTACGCAGCGACGTTTGCAATATTTAGGCAATCAAGTAGCGTTAACCTACGACCTGCCGCTCAATGAGGTGGTACTAGATTTCTTCGACCGCCTCAAATCGATCAGTCGCGGTTATGCCTCTATGGATTACCATTTTGAGCATTTCCAGACGGCGTTGTTGGTAAAACTCGATATTCTCATTAATGGCGATCGAGTCGATGCGCTTTCGATTATTGTGCATCGTGACCAGGCCTATCACCGTGGCCGTGAACTAGTGGAGAAGATGAGGGATATCATCCCTCGCCAGATGTTTGAGGTGGCGATTCAGGCGGCGATTGGTGCCCATATCATCGCGCGTAGTACCGTCAAGGCAATGCGCAAGAACGTACTTGCCAAGTGCTACGGTGGCGATATCACCCGTAAGAAAAAACTTTTGGAGCGTCAAAAAGAGGGCAAGAAAAGAATGAAACAGATTGGATCTGTCCATATCCCTCAAGAGGCGTTTTTGGCAGTGCTTCAGGTGGGCAAGAAATAGACCCCCATTCCTTTACTGTAATTATTCATCTCTCCCATTGAGAGAGAGTGGATTGTGACCCTTTACCAACTTTACGCTCGGTATATCGATGATGACTCTTGATTTTCCCACCATTTTAGTTATTGCTACCTTCCTCACCGGGATTATTTGGGGGGGTGATTCCCTGTTCTTTGCACAACGGCGACGTGCTGCTCAACTGGGTGCTACGAGTGATTCTGCCAAGGCCAGGGAGGCGCAACGCACTTATCAAGAACCTATTTTGGTAGAAACTGCACGCTCTTTCTTTCCAGTAATCCTAGTCGTATTGTTGTTGCGTTCCTTCGTAGTAGAACCCTTTCGTATCCCTTCGGGCTCCATGATGCCGACCTTGTTGATAGGAGATTTTATTCTAGTTAATAAATTCTCCTACGGGATTCGCCTACCCGTGTTGGATAAAAAGATAATTAGCATTGGCGAACCACAGCGTGGCGATGTGGTGGTGTTTCGCTATCCAGAAGACCCCAGCGTTGACTACATCAAGCGAGTAGTGGGGCTTCCTGGGGACCGTGTGAGCTATCACAACAAGAAGGTAACCGTGAATGGTAAACCCATGGAGTCATCGCCAATTGGTATCTATCAAGGAGAGGGGGCCGGGTCCGGAATGTCGGGAAACAGTCATTTCCGTGAACAACTCGGCGAGGTGGAGCATGATATTTTGACTGCTCCAGGCCGACTTTCCATAGAAGGCGATTTTATCGTTCCTCCCGACCAATACTTTGTCATGGGGGATAATCGCGATAACAGCAAAGATAGCCGCTATTGGGGAACCCTTCCAGAACAAAATTTGGTAGGGAAGGCCTTCTTCATCTGGATGAATTGGGATTGGTCCAATGGTGGGGTGGGTTGGCGCCGGATTGGCACCAAAATTCGCTGAGATGGTTTGAGATGAAACGTATCAAACGAAGAGATCCTGGGAAGTTTTTCGCGTGGGTAGCTCAAAAACACGACTAACAAATTAGGGGCAACACTATGAATGTGCGATCAACGCAACGTGGTATGACATTTTGGGGCATGTCGGTGGTTCTGGCTATGGCCGGATTTCTGGTAATGCTAGCCATCCACTTGCTCCCAATCTATACCGATGACCTTAAAGTAACCAAGGCCCTCGATATATTGAAAGTAGGTCCCGAGGGGCGAACCCGCGAGGTCATCGTCGATCAATTTATGCGTCAATTGTCGGTTAATGATGTGAGAAGCATTCGTGCTGAGGATCTCAAACTGGAACCGCGAAATGGTGGTTTTGTGGCAAACCTCAACTATGAGATCCGCGTTCCGATCATGTACAACGTGGATGCGGTGGTGAAATTTTCTCATCACCAGGATATCCGTTGAGCCGGGACTCCGCCCTTTTTGCCCAGGCAGTGGGCCATCATTTCGCGAATAGCGATCTCCTGACCCATGCACTGACCCACTGTAGCGCTGGCGGCACTCATAATGAGCGCATGGAGTTTTTGGGCGATGCGCTCCTCGGCTATATCATTGCTGAAACCCTCTATCACCGCTTCCCTAATGCCAATGAAGGTGAATTGACGCGCCTGCGTTCCACTTTAGTGCGTCGCGATACCCTGGCACAGGTTGCTCGAGGATTAGATCTGGGGAGCTATTTGACTTTAGGGTGTGGCGAGATCAAGACCGGTGGTTTTCGGCGTGACTCCATTTTGGCGAATACCTTAGAGGCAGTGATCGCAGCGGTGTATTTGGATGCTGGTCTGGCGGCATGCCGGGTCCTGGTATTGCGTTTGATAGAACCCTTTCTTGCGAATCTCTGTGCCCCGGAGCAGAGCAAAGACTCCAAGAGTCGCCTCCAGGAATATCTTCAATCCCGTCGTTTACCTTTGCCGGTCTACACCGTGTTATCGGTTACCGGTACCGAGCACGACCAAGTCTTTCAGGTGGAGTGTTGTTTAGAGGCCCTTCCGGCACCTGCTCCGGGCACAGGTCCGACCCGTCGCCGTGCGGAACAAGACGCGGCGTGTCGCGCACTAGATACCCTCACCACCGGATTGTCCAGTCTTAATCAAAGGGCAAAAAAACCAAATTAACGGATTAAATTCTCAACTGACTATTATGACTGATCCCATCCTTCATCGTTGTGGTTTCGTGGCCGTTGTCGGTCGACCCAATGTTGGTAAATCAACCTTGGTCAATCGTTTGGTGGGCCAAAAGATCTCCATTACGGCGCGCCGTCCGCAGACTACCCGCCATCGGATCCTGGGTATTCGCACCCGTGCTGAGTTTCAGGCCATCTACGTGGATACCCCCGGTTTGCATCGGGAGGGTAAACACGCCATGAGCCGGTATCTCAACCGCACCGCCCACTCAGCCCTAGCGGCGGGAGAGGTCAATGTGGTGGTCCTAGTGGTTGCTGGTACTAAATGGACTGAAGAAGATGACCTGGCCTTGGTGATGCTCGAGACGGTACAGGTACCAATTCTCCTTGCCGTCAATAAGATCGACCTGGTCCCTGACAAGACAGTACTCCTACCCCATCTCCAACAGTTGGCGAGCAAGCGTGGCTTCGCCCAGATCGTGCCGCTCTCCGCGACACGTGGTGAAAATATTGACGCCTTGGAGCGTCTTATTGTTCCATTACTACCGGAAGGAATGGCACAATTCCCCGAAGATCAGGTCACAGATCGGAGTCTACGTTTCATCGCCGCCGAATTGGTGCGGGAGAAACTTATCCGTCACCTCGGTGAAGAATTGCCCTATGCCCTGACTTGCGAGGTGGAACACTTCGAGGAAAAGGGCGGATTGTCTCGAGTAGGCGTGATCATCTGGGTCGAACGCCCCGGTCAGAAGGCCATCGTCATCGGCAAAAACGGCGCCATGCTAAAGCGTGTTGGCCAGGAGGCGCGTGAGGATATGGAACGCAATTTTGAATGCAAAGTCTTTCTGGAAACTTGGGTACGGGTCCGCTCGGGTTGGTCCGATGATGAACGAGCACTAAAAAGTCTGGGCTATATAGAATAGTTCGAGTTGCCACCTAATGCCTGTCCCGGTTTTTTTCTTCCTATTGGTCAGAATTTTCAATTCATTATGAACGCCAGTAATACCTTGCTCAATCTTGAAACTCTCCGACCACGGCTTGTGGCGGGGGTGACGTTCATCGATGCAGGACCCGTGCACGTTTTCCTAAAAAATCTTACCAAAGTCACCTACGTCAAACTAACCAAAGAGGAGGCAACCTTAGTTCAAACGTTCGATGGGACCCGAGGCCTCCCTGATATCTTGCAGGCACAAATTGAAAAGACCGGAACCCGTTATTTTCAGCGTACCCTCGATGCGATTGAGAAGCTAAATAGTGGGAGTTTCCTGGCGGACGGCCCAGCGTCTGATCAGTCCCCTAGTCCCGATAAAATATACCAGCCTAGCGGATTCAATAATAGAGCACTGCAATTTTTCGCGACCGCGCTGACATCGCTACCCGGTTTGGTTCTTCTCGCCCTTTGTGGAGTGACAGGACAATTACTCGCGACATTTTCTCATGGAAAGAAATTCTTTTTAGCGTTTTCTGTATTGCCTACTGCGGGGGAAATGGAGCGGGTTCTTGCGTATGGTGGAGGGCTCATCATTCTATGGCTGACCCTGGTATTAGTCATTAGTATGAAGAATTTGTTGTCCGCCGGGGCTCTCGCGTATTATCAATGTGAGGTGCTACGACCGCGTCTCCGCTTTAGTTACGGTTTGATCTTCTTCGATTGCGAACTTGACGATATTGTAATGGCGGGGCGGACGAGAATATTCCGACTGTTCGCTATGCGGATTTTGTTTCCCCTCCTGTTTATGCCCGTGGCGGTTGCGCTCAGTTTTTTATGGACTTTTCCTGAAATTGTGCGGCAGGTATGTTGGTTTACCTTTCTCTTCGGAGTTGCCCCGCTGTTTGAGAGTGAACTGACCAAATACATGTACTACACCACCGAGTTTGGATCGACGGGGCAGCCGATTAATCGATTCCTACGTGAAAAGTTCCTGCGTGGGTTATTTGGTCAGAATGGAGAGGTACGTGTCCAGAATTACCTTCTAGGAATGTCAGCAGCGGCCCTATTATGGCTCTACGGAATTTATGCGGCCCTTTGGGGAATATTACTGGCGGGCTTTACTGATTTAGTAGTGGACTTCAAAGTGGGCGGGATGCTCATTAAGACGCTAACCAGTATTTATTTTATAATTCTTACTCTACCGTTGGTGGTGGTATTGGCGGTATTCATCTCGATTGGAATATCCAACGCAGTCTCGGTAACGGGTTCACCATTGCGTCGTCTGACGCAACTCGGTCGGAAGATTGCGCGTGGTCGTGTCCCAGCACAAGGAGAGCTTGCCGAGTTTTTGCGAGGAATTCCATTATTTTCGAAGCTTGATTCAAATGAGATTGATGTACTGGCATCGCGTTTACGAATTGTACGCCTTCGACCGGGTACCACCGCAGTGGCTCAGGGAGACCCCGCTGATGCGTTTTACTGCGTAGTCTCTGGAAAGCTGCGCGTGACTATTGAGGATGAATACTGTCAAGAGCGTGTGGTGAATGAATTAACGCCGGGCGGTTCGTTTGGGGAGATTGCGCTCCTTGAAAGTAGTCCACGAACAGCCACGGTGACGGCAGTTGAACCATCAACATTGATTGAACTGGGGCGCAAAGAATTTGAAAACTTTGTGATCCGCTCGGCGGGTGGTGGTGAGAAGGTAACCGATATGATCAATATTGGCAGAATGCTGATGGAAGGAAACAGTGTTTTCGCTTTGCTTACCCCGTGCCAGATCAATCGTCTTGTTGTACTGTTAAAACGTGAGAATTACCGGGTGGGCGAAACTATTTTCCATGAGGGTGAACCGGGCGATCGTTTTTATATTGTAAATAAAGGTAAAGTGTTTGTTGATCTTACCGAAACGGGAAGTCCAGTACGTCGCTTGACTCTTGGTAGGGGAGATTTCTTTGGTGAGATTGCATTAATTAAAAGGATACTGCGCACCGCTACCGTTACGGCTGCGGGAGATGTTGAGGTTCTATATCTCACGAAAGACGAGTTCTATGATTTTCTAGGGCACAATGCCTGGGCGGGTGTTCGCTTCGATGAAGTGGCAACTCGCCGTATGGCAAATGTGTAGAGTTGAGTCGCCGCCTAACTTTTCAACCTAGCGGAATCCATTCCGCTGGCTGAAAAGTTTGAGATTCAACCAGCCCGCCGAAAGGCAGCCGACAAGAAGTGAAGCGAAAGCGAGTCACCCTGGGATGCTTCTCCAGTCCCAGGCTCTGACGACGAAAGGAATGACGGTCGAGACGGTATAAGACCCAATCCTTAGTCTGACCGACCTTCTTGTTCTGGGCGAGGAGACCCTTACTGGCGTAAGCCAAGTTACTCTTACGGGTTGACAGCCGGGAAAGACCGGCATTTTTATAGAAACGTCAAAGGACGGCGGGCTGGCTGAACCTCAATAGCAGCGGCTTCAGAATTTCCCTCGCGTCCTCTGCTCCATTGCATTACGCAACCGGACTGGGGGGGCGTCGCACTCCCAGTGCTCCTTCAAGGAGATTGGTAACTGATGCCTGTCAGACTGATTTTTTCTATCGTGGTAATTCTGATTATTGGGGCCGTCACCAAGATGGTCAGCCAACAGATTGGTTTTATTGCCAACAATGCAGAGATCATGACCGCCTCGAGCGAGGTGCATGAGATCGCCAAGGTTGTTTATATCGATTATGTGAGTTCTAGTCGTAATCTGAGCGCCCTGTCCCAAAACGAGTTTGCTGCATATCTCCGTAAACGTGTAAAAATCGACGACCCTACTCGTGATTCTGCGAAGGATCCGTGGCTGATGCCATATCGCATTATGGTATGGCAATATGGTGGCTACGAGATACGCAGTGCCGGTCCGGATCTAGAGTTCGATACCGATGATGATATCGTTGCAGAGGGGCACTAGGCGTGAGACGGGCTATCCGTTTAGTCCGCGACGCCTCGTTTACTTAACTCCAACGGCTACCTAGACTTAAACAAATGGCCCACGTCCTTGTGTCGTGGATTCCGGCAGTCCCTGCCGGAACGACGGATTAACCGTTGGTTGGGCGACAACTCAAATTATTTCCGGAAGGTCGCCAGGTGTTTCAAGAACCAACGATAAGTTGTGGTAAGACCATCGCGTAACTCAATGCGGGGGTTCCATCCCAGGGCGATCAAACGCGACGGATCCACTAGCTTGCGCGGAATCCCATCCGGCTGAGTAGTATCAAAGGTAATAGTCCCTTGATATCCAACCACCCCTGCAATCATCTCGGCCAATTCACGGATAGTAATGTCCTGGCCGGTTCCAATATTAATAATGCGTTCCTCGTCGTAGTGTTCCATTAGAAAGCAGGCGGCCTGTGCGAGATCATCGACGTGCAGAAATTCCCGTTTAGGCTGGCCCGTGCCCCACACCACGACCTGCGGTAACGCGGCCTCCTTAGCCTCGTGGAAGCGACGTATTAATGCTGGGATGACATGGGAGTTGCTCGGATGGAAATTATCACCGGGTCCGTAGAGATTGGTCGGCATCAGGGAAATGGTCGAGAAACCATATTGACGACGGTAGGCCTGGCACATCTTGATCCCGGCGATCTTGGCGACCGCATACCATTCATTGGTGGGCTCCAACGGGCCGGTGAGTAACGCATCTTCGGGAATAGGCTGAGGGGCGTGTCGCGGATAGATACAGGAGGACCCCAGAAAAAGCAGTTTCTTAACCCCGTGACGGTAGGCAGCGTCAATGACATTGGTCTGGATGAGCAGGTTATCGCGAATGAAATCTACAGGATAGGTATCGTTGGCGTGAATTCCCCCCACTTTGGCCGCAGCAAGAAATACGTATTCGGGGCGTTCGCTGGCGAAGAAATTATCTACAGCGAGTTGATTAGCCAGATCCAATTCGGCATGGCGGCGAGTGATCAAATGGTCATAGTCCTGAGCCTGTAAAGCGCGCAGGATGGCGGCGCCCACTAGGCCACCGTGACCAGCTACACAGATACGTGCGGAGCGTTCCATTACGGGCTTCCTCATTCATGATATTGAAAGGTACGAAATCCCTCACGGGCACACAATGCGTCACGTTGGGCGGTTTCGAGGTCGGCACTAACCATCTCGGCAACTAATTCCTGAAAACTGATCCGGGGTACCCAACCAAGTTTCTCGCGGGCCTTACTGGCATCACCGAGGAGGGTCTCTACCTCGGTCGGACGGAAATAACGCGGGTCTACCGCCACGATGCATCGTCCAGCGGCATCATAGCCCTTTTCTTCCACTCCTTGTCCACTCCAGTGTATTTCCATCCCGAGCCGGCTAGCAGCGGCTGAAACAAATTCGCGCACTGAATATTGCTCACCGGTCGCAATCACGAAATCATCGGGAGATTCCTGTTGAAGCATCAACCATTGCATCTCCACGTAGTCGCGGGCGTGACCCCAATCACGTCGAGAATCCAGGTTGCCCAGATGGAGTCGTTCCTGAAGCCCCAATTGGATACGCGCCAAGGCACGGGTGATCTTGCGAGTAACAAAAGTCTCACCACGAAGCGGTGACTCGTGATTGAACAGGATCCCATTACACGCATAGAGTCCGTAGGCCTCACGATAATTCACCGTGATCCAATAGCCGTAGAGTTTGGCTACCGCGTAGGGCGACCGTGGATAAAAAGGCGTAGTCTCGCGCTGCGGGATCTCCTGGACCTTTCCGAATAGCTCCGAGGTTGATGCCTGATAGAAACGAGTTTTGCGCTCAAGCCCCAGAATGCGAATTGCCTCAAGCAGCCGTAGCGTCCCGAGGGCATCGGAATTGGCGGTGTATTCCGGGCTTTCAAAGGATACCGCCACATGGCTTTGCGCAGCGAGGTTGTAGATCTCGTCAGGTTGGATCTGTTGGACAATGCGAATAAGATTGGTGGAATCAGTCAGATCACCGTAGTGCAGGATGAAATGACGCCCCGTCTCTTGTGGACCTTGATAGAGATGGTCGATCCGGTCGGTATTAAATAGCGAAGACCGACGTTTAATGCCGTGTACCTCATAGCCTTTTTCCAGAAGAAACTCGGCCAGATAGGCCCCATCCTGGCCGGTGACGCCGGTAATTAAAGCACGTTTCATTCAGTCGTTTCCGTTATGTGCGTAGTGCGGGGTTGAGGAGTATTGTCTATTTTGGGTGCGCTAATCAGCGTTGCCCAGTAATCTTCGGCGTAATAGGACAATAGAGAAATACAACCCCACTAGGGTATAGGCGGCGAGCACCAATAGGTGCAATGTCACTTCGGTAAGCGGTAGTCCCACCACCAATGGCCGTATCAGGGCCACTGCATGGGCCAATGGTAACATCCAGGCCCCGGTTTGCACCGCTGGTCCCATTTCTCCCAATGGGAAAAAGATCCCGCTCAGCAGAAACATCGGGGTGACCGCCAGAGTGGAGTAATAGAGGAAGAAGTCGTAACTATGCGCGAAGGCAGTAATTACCAGAGCCAGTGATGCGAAACACAACCCGGTGAGGAACAGGATCGGCAACGCCATGAGCGCGGTTGCATCGTGAATGACCCCAAGTGGTGTCATCACTATCAAAATGGCTATCCCGGACATTACCCCCTTGGTTGCGGCCCACATGGCCTCGCCGAAGACGATGTCATCCACGTCGAGTGGCGTGCAGAGCATGGCGTGCCAGGTCTGTTGGCTGCTGAGGCGGGTGAAGGCGGAATAAAGCCCCTCGAAGGTGGCGGTATTCATGGTGCTGGAGCACACCACCCCGGAGGCGAGAAAGGCAAGGTAGGGCAGTCCTTGAACCTCTCCCACGAAACCGCCCAGGCCATAGCCCAGGGCCAGAAGAATGAGCAGTGGTTCGCCGAAGTTGCCGAGTACGGCAGGTCCGGCGAGTTTGCTCCAGACCCGCAGGTGACGCCGCCACACGGCCCACCAGCGTCCACTCAGGCGTGGCAGTGACCAATGGTTCATCCTGCTGTCTCCTCGTGTAGTTCGCGGCCGGTGAGTTTCAAGAACACATCCTCCAAACTGGCCGGACGATGGAGAAACCACAACTCTGGGCGTGCTGTCAGGTCGGCGAGTAGGGCGCGGTCGTCGTCGGTGTAGCAAAAGACCGTTTCACCTATCTGTTCGGTACGGGAAGCCAGATGTCGGCCATGCGCCAAACGCCACTGCTCGACCCCTGGGCCGTGGACCTCTACCACCCGTGGCTCGATATGGGCCGCGATCAGTTCGCGTGGGCTGCCGATGACCAAGACCCGGCCATGATCGAGGATGGCGAGGCGGTCGCAGAGACGCGCGGCCTCTTCCATGTAGTGGGTAGTCAGGATCAAGGTGACGCCGGTGGCGAGCAGCGAGCGCAGGCGTTGCCAGATGAGTTGACGCGCTTGCGGGTCGAGGCCGGTGGTTGGTTCGTCGAGGATCACCAGATCGGGACGATTCACCAAGGCCCGTACCAAGGTCAGGCGTCGCCGCATCCCGCCCGAGAGTTGTTGCACCCCGGCATTTGCCTTGGAGGTGAGGGCCGCCAGTTCCAACAGTTCGATGACGCGCGTATCCACCGCCGCACCGTACAGGCCGAAGTAACTGGCGTAGGTACGCAGGTTTTCCACCACGGTGAAGTCGGGGTCGAGGTTGTCCTGCTGGGGGACCACCCCCACCCGGGCGCGCATGGTTCGGGCCTCCTGCGGAATTGGATAACCCAGGACCTCAATACTCCCCGAGGTCGGCGGGGTATGGCCCAGCAGGAGGCGCAGGGTCGTGGTCTTGCCCGCACCATTGGGACCAAGCAGACCAAAGCATTCCCCACGCTGTACGTCGAGATCGAGTCCATCGACCACTGTATCCGGGCCATAGCGTTTGGTGAGTCCGCGCAGGTGTACCACTGGCTGAGGCGAGGTATTCGTCATAGTCATAGCGTTCATACATTCATAGCGTTATTTAGCCGCTTCCGGCCAGAAATTCGAGGCGTTGAGTTGATCATCAGTGTCCCCGAGAAACCCCGCCCTTGAGGGCGGGGAGGAAAGGGGACGGTTTTTTCCGCCCCATTGGATAGCAAAATCTTTAAAGTTGCCGGTCTTTCCCGGCTGTCAGCCCGTAAGGGCCTAGTGACGCACACCTTACGGTGTGGCTCCCCTCGCCAATGTTGCAACGCAGCTTCGATTCTTGCGAACCTTGCAGCAGACCGTTTCGTGCGTACCCGTCGCGTGTCTGCTTCTGCTGCTTTCAGAGCTTGGAGTTGAGGAAGCGCCCCAAGGTGAGTCTTGTACTTCGTTGCAACGTAGTCCGATTTCTCGGACTAAGGCTGGTCAATCTCGGGCTTGGTTTCACAAGCCACGGGCTTTAGCCCGGGGTGATTGACAGGTCCACGGACAGGTCTCAGGGAAGTGGGAAAACATCGGGATGATGATCTTAAAAACTTTAGCCTTGTTTATGGTGGATCCAGAACATCGCCGGAGAGTCGTCATTTTTCGCGAAACCCGACGGGACTTCCCAGCCGCCCTCGGGAGGAGGTTGCCTGTTTCCTGATAGTTGGTTTTAGACAATAAATCTGCTAATGTCTACTTCGTCCATTTGCTCAGGTTTCAGAAATTGCTCACTATAACGCCGATACACACCCGAGGTGAGAAATAGATCGAATAGGTTCGGGTCGATATGTCGATCCTTTTTGAAGAAAGATAGAATTTTTATCGATTCGGAGAGAGATTTGGCCTTTTTGTAAGGCCGATCCGGTGCTGTTAATGCCTCGAAAATATCGGCAATCACCATAATACGCGCGGGTATCGATAATTCATCCAGCGTTAATTGCCGTGGATAGCCGCTACCAATCAGCGTTTCGTGGTGAGTTCCGGCGTATTCCGGTACTCGCTTGAGATGTTTTGGTAAAGGTAGGTTGTCCAGCATGACGATGGTTTGCATAACATGCTCGTTGATCTTGAAACGCTCTTCCTCGGACAAAGTGCCACGCGTAATCGCGAGATTGTGCAATTCGCCAAGGTTGTATAAATGCTCAGGAACTTTGTTCTTAAATCGATATTTAGGGTCAAAATCGGTTGTGCGTATCCGTGGGATGATATGCTCCGGCTTAT
Organism: Gammaproteobacteria bacterium; assembly: GCA_963575655.1. Lineage (NCBI taxonomy): Bacteria > Pseudomonadati > Pseudomonadota > Gammaproteobacteria > Gammaproteobacteria bacterium. The sequence continues at coordinate 16,135 of CAUYTY010000220.1, forward strand.
CGGCCAACAAGGTTTCTTGGGCGGGGAGCGTGGCGACGGGGGCCTTCTGGTAACGTCTTAACTCTTCATGCGATAGACCGATTCGATCATCAAAGTGCCGCTGCCAGATCTCCGTGCCGATCTTCCATATCCGTTCTATCCGCTCCGGCGCCATAAATTCGCCACCAATATTACATTCCGCCACGAAAGAGAAATCGTCGATAAGCTGCTGGTGGCGTGCGTCAAATACCGCGTCGGCCTGCGCATTTGGCGTACCCGCCAAGATTGCCTCCAGGCATTCAATTTTGGCATCACGCAACAAAACTTCAAAACGCATCCGCACTTCGTGGATACGGTTATAAATAGTTTCAAGTTTAGTGGCCTTATCGACAATATGTTCCGGTGTAGTCACCTTTCCGCAATCATGCAGCCACGCACCAACCCGAAATTCGTACCATTCTTCTTTGGTGGTGAAGGTAAAGTCGGCAAGCGGACCATGTTCTACCTTGCTTGCCTCCTCGGCCAACATCAGCGCCAACGTGGGAACTCGCGAGCAGTGTGCCCCGGTATAAGGACTCTTGGCGTCAATTGCCCCAGCGATAATCTTGATCAGGGCATCGATCAGTATCTTTTGCGACTCGAGCAAATTATGGTTCTCCAGCGCTACCGCCGATTGTGAGGCCATTGCCTCAATGAAGCCGATTAGGTGCGGTGGAAAGGGTATCACCATGCCCGTTTTTTCGTCGAGCGCATTGAGTAATTGCAATACGCCGATGACCTCGTCATCGTTCGGCGTGAGTGGGACGGTCAATATAGATATGGTACGGAATCCCGACTTTTCACTGAATGCCTTGGTGCCGGAGAGATCGAAACGAGTCTCGCTATACACATCGTTGATCACCACGGTTTCTTTATGAAGTGCGGCATAAGTAACGACAAACTTCTCGTTGGGCGTGCCATCGGAATTAAAGAGTGGAATTTCATACGTGGGCAACGCGTCATCGCTGGTGCGCATCACAAAACAAAGCGTGTGGTGTTCAGTCTTCAGAAATAAAGTTGCTGCTGCACAATGTGCGATGTCGCGGGCACCCAGTAAAATATGTTTGAGTAATACGTTACGATCCTTTTCGTGACTAAGCAATAAACCATTCTCAACCAAACTGGCTAGCTTCTCTTTGCAATGCGCGTCACTGTAAGGACTTGGTAGGTCAGTTGCCTCGATGGTGATATGCGCACCTTCGTTGAGTAGTAGTGATTCGTTTGGTGTCATGTGGATAGTTTCTGATTTTATACTACGCTCCGCCACAATCTTTGATTATCTGATTTCTCGGATATGAGAAACAAATCACACCATCCGTCACTCAACGCATGGTTATAAAATCAGGGATTATGGCGAGGCGCAGTATATTTTAGGATCTAAGTGATTTGCAACGAACCTCTTTTTATAAAAGAGCGTAGGTTTGATGGATGTCCAAGAAATATCGTTCTCTATTGAAATTACAAATCCAGGTTGTTACCTAACCCAAGTTGCCACCTATTCAAAATTCGGGATCGCATCCAATCGTCCCCCCTCAATCCCCCCGTAAACGGGGGGAGGTCTGCGGCCTACTCCCTCCCCGTTTACGGGGAGGGCTGGGGGAGGGGGCAAGTAGGTGGCAACTTGGGTTACCTACTTGAAATAACATAAATTCATCAGTGTCCCCGAGAAACCCCGCCCTTGGGGGCGGGGAGGAAAGGGGACGGTTTTTTCCGCCCCATTGGATAGCAAAATCTTTAAAGTTGCCGGTCTTTCCCGGCTGTCAGCCCGTAAGGGCCTAGTGACGCACACCTTACGGTGTGGCTCCCCTCGCCAATGTTGCAACGCAGCTTCGATTCTTGCGAACCTTGCAGCAGACCGTTTCGTGCGTACCCGTCGCGTGTCTGCTTCTGCTGCTTTCAGAGCTTGGAGTTGAGGAAGCGCCCCAAGGTGAGTCTTGTACTTCGTTGCAACGTAGTCCGATTTCTCGGACTACGGCTGGTCAATCTCAGGCTTGTTTTCACAAGCCACGGGCTTTATAGCCCGGGGTGATTGACTTAGGTTGAATTGGCATAATTTGACCATCGATCATCACCGGTTCCGTGTCCAACCAGGGCACTGTTATCATTGCCCCTTTGTCGTCGCCTGTAGTCACTGTACGCTAGCTGGCTTGTAATACCCCTCCTCCATCAGAGATGTTGCATGACGTTCCCTGGGCCTAAGTCCCCGCTCCTTCTTCTTGCCTCCACTTCACCCCGTCGGCGTCAACTCTTGGATCAGATCGGGGTAGCTTTTACCGTGGTTCCCGTAACAGTGTCCGAGGTACGCGCCCCGGATGAGTCCCCCGCAACCTACGCTCAGCGCATCGCCTTGGCCAAGGCGTGGGCGGGTGTTACCTCGGACACGGTGCTGGTATTGGGGGCGGATACCGACGTGGTACTGGACGGTGAAATTCTAGGAAAACCAGCTGATTCGGCACAGGCACTCACCATGCTGGAGCGACTCTCGGGAAGAACCCACGAGGTATATAGTGCCGTAGCTTTAATCGGACCGGAAGGACGGGAGGCGGTACGTCTCAGCGTAAACTACGTCACCCTGCGCCCAACCACGCCTGTCGAGCGTCGTGCCTATCTCGCCACCGGCGAAGGGACCGACAAGGCAGGTGGCTACGCCATCCAGGGCCTCGGGGCGATCTTCGTTACCCACTTGGTGGGAAGTTACTCGGGGGTGATGGGCCTCCCCCTACATGAAACCGCGCTTCTCCTGAGAGAGTTCGGAATAGACGTTCTAAACCAGGCTTGCACTGAAATCTAAGGAAATCTGGATGACTGAGGAGATTCTGATTAATGTTACTCCGCGAGAGACCCGCGTCGCGGTGGTGGAGAATGGTGTACTTCAGGAGCTATTCGTAGAGCGGGCGAGCAAGCGCGGATTGGTAGGAAACGTCTATAAGGGGCGCGTCTCGCGCGTCTTACCAGGGATGCAGGCGGCCTTTGTGGATATCGGCCTAGATCGTGCCGCTTTTCTCCACGCCTCGGACATTCAACTTCTCCCCCCCGGCGATGAACCGGGCAGAGAGTGCCGCGTGGAAGAAGGGATCTCTGCTCTGTGTTGCGAAGGCCAAGAGATCCTGGTCCAGGTGGTCAAAGATCCATTGGGAACTAAGGGGGCACGTCTCACCACCCACATCTCCTTACCCTCACGGTATCTGGTGTTCATCCCTGGAATGGAGTACGTGGGCGTATCCCAACGCATCGAAGGTGAATCCGAGCGCAACCGACTGCGCGAGGCGGTACATAGCGCGGGACGCGGGGAGGGCGGCATCATTGTGCGCACCGCCGCAGAGGGGGCCAATGCTACGGCCATCCAGAGTGACCTAGAATTCCTCCACCGTCTCTGGGGATCAATCCGTGAACGCGCCAAGACCGAATCGGTAAAGGCCATCCTCTACGAGGATTTACCGTTGATGATGCGCTGCCTACGGGACCTAGGGGGGGGGGGCGATCGAAAAGGTGCGCATTGACTCCCGTGAGACATTCCACCGGATCTGCCAATTCGCCGAGCAGTTAGTGCCCGAGATCGTGGGGCACATCGAACTCCATACCGGAAACTATCCCCTCTTCGACCTCTACGGGGTGGAGGATGAGATCCAAAAGGCCCTAGAACGTAAGGTTCAGCTCAAGTCCGGGGGTCACTTGATCATCGACCAAACGGAGGCGATGACCACTATCGACGTCAACACTGGGGCCTTTGTCGGACACCGCAATCTGGAAGAAACCATCTTTAAGACCAACCTGGAGGCGGCGGTGACAATCGCTCGTCAACTACGGTTGCGTAACCTCGGTGGAATCATCATCATTGATTTTATCGATATGCTCGAAGAAGAGCATAAGCGTCAGGTCCTACGCGCCCTCACCAAGGCCCTGGAACGTGACCACGCCAAGAGTCACGTCGGCGAGATATCCGCTCTCGGGCTCGTCGAAATGACCCGTAAGCGTACCCGGGAGAGCCTGGCCCATATCCTGTGTGAGCCCTGCCCCACCTGTCATGGTCGAGGTTTTGTCAAGGCCATCGAGACCGTGGCCTACGAGATCTTCCGGGAGATCATCCGTGAGGTACGCCAGTTTGACCCTGAACAATTTCTGGTCCTCGCCTCTCAGGAGGTAGTGGACCTACTGATGGATGATGAGTCTTCCAGCCTCGCTGAGTTAACTGCCTTTATCGGGAAGCCCATCAAGTTACAGGTAGAGTCTTTTTATAACCAAGAACAATTTGATGTGGTACTGATGTGAACAACATCTTTACATTTGACCCAAGGTATTCCTAATGGCCAAGTTCAACGTGCTCGTGGTCGACGACGCCAACTTCATCCGTGAATTCATAAAACGCGGACTGACGACTAGCATCCCCAATGTGGTGGTCCACGATGCCCTCAACGGCCGCCATGCCCAAGATATTTTGACCACCAAACCTGTGGATCTAATCCTCTGCGACTGGGAAATGCCAGAGGTGGATGGACACGATTTGTTGTTGTGGGTACGTAGTGACGATCGGTTTCGCGACCTGCCCTTCGTCATGGTCACCAGCCGAGGCGAAAAAACCCACGTCGTCAATGCACTGCGCTCCGGTATCGACGGTTACGTAGTCAAACCGTTTAGCATCGACACACTAATGGGAAAGATCAACGAGGCCATGACCCGCCGCGGCAGGACCATCGCCCCGGAACCGAGATCAGCGGTACCTAGTGCCCTCCCCTTCTCTGACTCGGTGTCTATTCTCACCGGTGGCCACAAAAAGGAGGCCAAGGAACCCGCTAAACCCACCGGCCCCTGCGCCGACTCGGTGGCCATTCTCACCGGTAGCTACAAGAAGGAAACTCCTAAGCCCGCCCTCCCCTTTTCCGATTCGGTGTCCATTCTCACTGGCAATTACAAAAAGGACGCCAAGGAGGCCCCTAAGCCCGCCGTTCCCTTCGCCGACTCGGTGGCCATTCTCACCGGTAATTACAAAAAGGGCACCAAGGATGCCAAAGAAGCCAAGGAAGCAGAGGCAAAAGAGGCCCGAGGCCCTGACCGAGGACGTAATCTCTTATCCCGAGTCACCGCACAACTTCGTCATGATGGGCGTGCCATGCGTTGCCTGGTACAACGCTTAGACCTTAATGGGGCTCTAGCAGTCATACCCCAGGAAGAGAGCTGCCCTGCCGTCGCCGACCATGTCGTATTCGCGCTGGCCCTCGACTCCCCCGCCATCCAAGTAAAGGATCTCAACGCCGTGGTAAGTGCCGTTGAGCAGATCGAATCTCGTAGCGAAAACCGCTTTGTACGCCTTACGTTGCGTTTCGTGGACGAAGATCCCAAAAAGAACGAGGCATTGTCACGACTCATTACCTCCGTGTAAAAACTCCATTGCTTCTACCGATAGTTCACACACCCATTAGATATTATCGGGAATCTCATCCCCTGCCCCTCTCCTTAACAGGAGTATGGATTGAGGGGTGGGATTTGAGGTTTCCGACAATTTCTATTGCTTGGTTTGTCCCGTTAAGGAACAAGTACCGTCATGTTGATCTTTGAACAGTCTCGCCCCGGTCGTGTCACTTCTGCCCAGGCCCCGACCGCGTCAACCAGCGACGATATCCCCGCGAGGCTACGGCGCACCACTCGCCTTCCCCTACCCGAGGTGTCCGAGCTTCAAGCGGTGCGTCACTACACGCGACTGTCTCAGCGTAACTTTTCCATCGACACCCACCTCTACCCGCTCGGGTCCTGCACCATGAAGTACAACCCCCGGGGGGCAAATGCCGCAGCCTTACTACCCGGCTTCCTGGCACGTCACCCCCACGGACATGACTCACTGGGTCAGGGATTGATGGCCTGCCTGTACGACCTCCAAAAAACACTGCAAGAGGTGACCGGGATGCGTGCGGTCTCCCTCACCCCAATGGCCGGGTCTCAGGGAGAGCTAGCAGGAGTGGCCATGATCCGGGCCTATCATCAGGCCCGTGGTGACACGGGGCGTACTGAGATCTTGGTCCCCGATGCCGCCCATGGTACGAATCCAGCCACCGCCGCCATGTGCGGTTTTACGGTGCGTGAAATTCCTACCGATCGGCAGGGTGATGTCGATCTGGCCGCACTAGAACAGGCCGTAGGACCAAACACCGCCGGTATCATGCTTACCAATCCCTCCACGCTTGGGATATTCGAGCGCCGCATCCAAGATATCGCCAAGATCGTTCATCGTGCGGGAGGGCTGCTGTTTTACGACGGGGCCAATCTCAACGCGATCTTGGGAAAGGTAAAGCCGGGAGACATGGGCTTCGACGTTATGCATATCAACCTGCATAAGACCTTCTCTACCCCCCACGGTGGCGGTGGCCCAGGAGCCGGCCCGGTGGCTGCCGGAGAACGACTGGCAGAGTTTCTACCAATACCCATGGTGGGTTACGACGGCGACCACTACCGCTGGCTGACCGAAGACGACCGGCCGCGTACCATCGGTCGCCTATCGGCCCACGCCGGAAACGTAGGTATCTTGCTGCGCGCCTATGCCTATATCCGAATGCTGGGCTGTGAAGGGATGGAGCGCGTTGCGGAATACGCCACCCTCAATGCCAACTATCTGCTGACACGTCTGGCAAAAGCCGGCTTCGAACCCGCATTTCCGCAACGGCGCGCTAGCCACGAACTGGTGCTGACTCTGCGCCGCCCGGCAACGGAATATCACACCACCGCCATGGACTTTGCCAAACGTCTGCTGGACTATGGCTTCCATGCACCTACCACCTATTTCCCGATGCTGGTACCCGAGTGCCTACTCATTGAGCCCACAGAGACCGAGGCCAAGGAAGACCTGGATGCCTTCGTAACCGCCATGGCAACCATCCTAAACGAGGCCAGCACCACGCCCGACCAACTCAAAGGCGCCCCCCATCATCTACCTGTCCGACGCCTGGATGACGTAAGGGCAGCTCGCGAATTGAACCTAGCCTGGCATCCACAACAACGGCAATAAATAACTCAAGTTACTAGCTATGCGATAAGAAACGAAAAGGCCCCTCTCCCTCCGGGGGAGGCGAGAAAAGCGCGCTAGCTAGCAACTTGGGTTAGGTAGTAACTTGAATTACTAGACCTAATTGGCTCACACCAGACACTAACCGATCGCCCCCCAACCATTTACCCGGGTCCCTATGTCCGCACTCATCTGTGGTTCTTTTGCCTATGACACCATTATGGTGTTTAACGACCGATTCAAAAATCATATCCTGCCGGAACAGGTCCATATTCTTAATGTCTCCTTCCTGGTTCCAGAATTGCGTCGGGAATATGGTGGCTGTGCCGGTAATATCGCCTACAACCTCCATCTTCTGGGAGGAAAAGCATTACCAATGGCAACCGTAGGAGAAGATTTTGGACCCTATGCCGAATGGATGGATCGCTGTGGGATTGATCGCCGTTACCTAAAAGTAGTGGAGCGCACCTATACCGCCCAGGCCTTTATTACCACCGATCAGGACGATAATCAGATCACGGCGTTTCATCCAGGGGCAATGTCCTTCTCCCACCATAATCGTGCCGACCAAGCCGCCGGGATAACCCTAGCAATCGTCTCTCCCGATGGCCGCGAGGGGATGATTGAACATGCCCAACAACTCGCCGGGGCCAATATTCCCTTTATCTTCGACCCCGGTCAAGGAATGCCTATGTTCGATGGTCCCGAGTTACTCACCTTCCTGGATTTGGCCACTTGGGCCACTTTCAACGATTATGAGGCAGAGCTATTGCGAGAACGTACCGGACAATCATTACATGATCTGGCCAAACGAGTAGAATGCCTGATTGTGACTCGGGGTGCCCAGGGATCAGACTTCTATACCAAAAACACACGCATCGAAATCCCTTGCGTCCCGGCACACACTATTGCCGATCCCACGGGTTGTGGCGATGCTTTTCGAAGCGGATTACTCTATGGCCTAATGGGCGGAATGGATTGGGAAACCACCGGACGGATTGCCTCTCTGATGGGGGCAATCAAGATAGAACACCCTGGCACCCAAAACCACCGCCCCACATTGGAGGAGATTAGAGAGCGGTTTCGTGGCACGTTTGGATGTCAACTACCCCGCTCTAAAGGGCGAGGCTTGTGAAAGCGAGTCTTGAAGTTGAC
>CAUYTY010000221.1 GCA_963575655.1 Gammaproteobacteria bacterium
AACAAGTTCCTGCGGTTTCTTTAGGTGTTATAGAAAAAAGATTTTCCTGGGAGCAAATTTTAATGATCCAGAAAACCGCCTAATGGATCGACTCCCGCAATAATAATCAGTCAGTTAGGATGGAATCAGACTGAGCCAGTCCCTGAACGGGGTGTCACGGATTTAAGCAAATAACCTTGTTCTAAAAAGCTTAGTGGTCTTAAGCAGTCACACCCACAATATCCTGGGTATTCCCATTATGATACAGTAGGTAACCAGAAACAACTGTTATGCAATGGATATATCTCGGTTCAGGAACACTAAACCCGACAGGTAGCTAGGTTGCAATCCTCTACAAAATAATGCATTTTGTCGTTGTATACAGGAGTTTTCTCCTGGAGGTTTGACCTAGTCCCGTTCAGCCAACCTGATCTACTCCCCGTGTCCGGTATCCCTCCGTTTGCTGCCGTTGCCCATTCCATGATGCCCATTGAAGAGATCTACGCCCTGGTGGCGGAAGACATGCGTGGAGTCAACGCACTGATTCGTGAACGGTTACGTTCCGAAGTGGCGCTGGTCAATGAACTCAGCAACTACATTATCGCTGGTGGTGGTAAACGGCTGCGTCCGATGTTGGTACTGCTGTCGGCCCGAGCCCTTGATTATCCAGGGCCATACCACATCGACCTGGCCGCAGTCGTTGAGTTTATCCACACCGCCACCCTACTCCACGATGACGTAGTAGACGGTTCAGAATTGCGCCGTGGTCAGAAGACCGCCAATAACCTCTGGGGCAATGAAGCCAGTGTGTTGGTTGGTGATTTTCTGTACTCGCGTTCGTTCCAGATGATGGTTCAGGCTCGTAATCTACGGGTTATGGAAATCTTGGCGAATGCCACCAATACCATCGCCGAAGGCGAAGTGATGCAGCTCATCCATTGCCACGACCCGGAAACCAGTGAGGCCCGTTATTTAGAGGTGATTCACTGTAAAACCGCCAAACTGTTCGAGGCCGCAGCCGAACTTGGGGCGGTGCTTTCCGGTTGTGGGGCGGCTGGCGAGCAGGCCCTAGCCACCTATGGGGTACACCTCGGCACAGCTTTCCAGCTCATCGATGATGTCCTCGACTACAGTGCCTCCGCCGAGGAGATGGGAAAAAATGTGGGCGATGACCTAGAGGAAGGAAAACCCACACTACCCCTCATCTACAGCATGCGCCATGGCACCCCTGCGCAAGCAGCGGTGGTGCGAGAGGCCATCTTAACGGGGGGGCGTGACAACCTGGGTGTCGTCATCGAGGCCATTGAAGCCAGTGGGGCAATCGCCTACACTGTCCGTTCCGCTCAAGAAGAAGCTCGCAAGGCGCGAATGGCACTTAGGGACCTACCGCCGAATAGCTATCGTGATGCGTTAGAGGGTTTAGTAGAATTCTCGGTCAACCGTCACCACTGATGGAATCCTCGGGGTGTAGCTCAGCCTGGTAGAGCACTGCTTTCGGGAGGCAGGAGTCGGAGGTTCAAATCCTCTCACCCCGACCAAATAAGAACGTGAACCTATCAAAGCCGACGCCCCCGTCGGCTTTTTCGTGTGAGCACCGGGTAAGCGACCGCGAATCCCTCGCGCAATCGTTCCCACAGTTGGGCGCGCACGGCCTCACAAACTCGCCGGTTTCAATCATTTTCCTCAATCAGTACCGAGGAATAAAATAGACATTATCGGAAACCTCACCCCCCGCCCCCCTCTCCTTAACAGGAGAGGGGGAGAATTATTCCGTTGTTATGCTTAACTCCTGAACGGAACAGGCAAACTACAGGAGAACGGTAGTCAGTGGGCCGGAGAAATGCACGAGTTCCTGATGGAACTCTACGAAATGCCGTGGGCCATTGCGGCTGCGGCGGAGGAAGCCATACGGCAACGCTACCAGATCATTCTGAAGCATGCCGAGCGCGAGGAGCCGCTCCCCATTGCTGCGCCTGGCAAGCGTGGCAAACCCAAGCAATCACCCGGCCGTAATCTGCTCGACAGGTTGCGAACCTACGAAAATGGGGTACTGGCTTTCGCTTTGGAAGCCGGTGTTCCGTTCACTAATAACCAAGCTGAACGAGACCTCCGCCCTGCCAAGGTTAAACTCAAGGTCAGCGGTGGATTTCGCACTGCGGACGGTGCTCGCGTCTTCGCCAGACTCCAGGCGGTTATCTCAACCTTCCGCAAGCAGGGTGAGAATATTTTTACTCGCCTCCGTGAGCTTTTTTCCTCTACCTCTGCCTCTATTCCGGCCGTGGCTTGGCAAGAGGAAAGAGGAAAGAGGAAAGAGGAAAGAGGGGTAGGTAGGTAGTTACAAACTCTGTCAAGTGAGAAAATTACCTTTTGGCACGTTTCTCACTCTATTCGTTTTAGTGCAAAATCCCTGGCCTGCACTAACACGCGCAAAAGGTCTTCTGCTTGTACATAGGCGAGATTAATAGTTACGGCGTTTGCCTCGCTATCTTCTGGATAATCATGAGCGAATTGGTTACGCACTTTGCGAAATGCCAGCCATTGATCGACAGAAGCAATGGCCCCAATTTTTTCAAGGCGATTGAGTTTATCAATAAACGCCGGCAAATCGTCGGGTTCCTTGGCGATTTCCAACACCAAGGGAAATAGTTTAGTCCCCATGGTATCTTGTAATTTACCAAAACGATTGGTAAACACCTCCAGCACGGCTACCTCCTCTGCCCTCAACGCTTTAAAACGTGTTGCGGTCATCGGTAGCCATATCCCCATTGTCTGCATTGCCCATGTCAGACGCAACACATGTCTATCGCAAGTTTCCAATACAGCGGTTAAATAATCAGCTTGTGTCATAAACGAACACCTGTTTTCTTAGCGATGTTATGAATTGGCAAAGCTTCGCTAGCCAAGCGACGGATTACCACGTCAATCTTCTGCTCACCTAATTCATGGTCAAGCGCAACCAGAAAAGCCAACTTTTCCGTCAATAATTTATCCGCATCGGTCTCTGCTGTTTCGATATATAAATCAATATCACCACCACGTTTTGCATCGTTCACCCGCGAACCAAACAACCAACACTCAGCATCACCAAAATGGCGGCGACAAGCAGCAAGAATGGCGGTCTTTTGTTGGTTAGTGAGGCGCATAATCAATAAACATCGTCTCTATATTTGGCCAACAGTTGCGCAAAGGGCGCCATTCCATAACTAAGCCACTCATGGATACACCGCCATTCCAACCACTCCCTCGTGGAATGACAGCTCGCGTAGGGTAAGCATTCACCCCCCCTGGGAGCGCGGGCGTCTCGCCCGCTTTTGTGCGGCCAAGATGGCCGCAGCACTCCCAGTGGGATCTAAGCGGTTACCACGTAGGATATGACGAAGAATGAACCGCATCAATTCGCGATATTCTCCACCAGCCCATTCCAGGGTCACACAATCAATCAGAGAAATACATCTGGTGATGAACGCAGTTACTCGATTGATGCGGTTCGTTTCTCACCACATCCTACGCGAATTACCTGAGCTTAAATCGACATTATTGAACTCCCGTATAAACCTTGTCGGCCCAACCAAAAAAGCGCGTTAATCCCTCATCGAGCCCCACCAACGGCTGATATTTTAATTGTAATCGTGCTTTTCTGATGTCAGGGCTGCGGCGATTTGGCTCGTCGGCGGGATAACTGTCTGGATATTCGATAATGTTGTACTCTACTTTTTTCCCAATCACCGTCTGAATGCGATTCGCCAACTCCAACATAGAAATCTCCGGGGCAGGATTCCCAATATTATAAGGTCCACCCCCGATCCCCCGTAAAATCACCAATAAGAACCCCACCATGGCATCAGTAATATAACAGAAGGTCCGCGTTTGATGGCCTGAGCCATAGAGATTGAGCGGCTTCTTTGACTTAATCCGACTCGCGAAATTAGGCAGCACCCGATAATCGGTCTCCTGCATACCGGGACCATAGACGTTAAAGGGGCGAATAGTGTTGGTATGGGTACCGCGTGTCTCATGGAAGATATAACAAAGAGTCTCACCTACCCGCTTCGATTCGTCGTAACAAGCCCGTGGCCCCTGGCAAGAGACATTCCCCCGATAACTCTCTGCGGTCGGCACATGCTTTTGATCTGGATCACCGTAGATCTCCGAGGATGAGAAAAATACGAATCGCGCTTTATTGGCGTCGGCCACCTCCAGCATGTTACGCGTACCACGCACCGCAACTTCCAAGGTTTCAAGGGGATAAGCCCGATAATAGAAAGGACTCGCGATGCCCGCCGCATGGATAACGTAATGTACTGGTTCTGTACAGATAAACGGCTGGATCACGTCATGCTGGATAAAGCTGACATTTTCAAACGCTGGAATCTCCGCCCCTTCTCTGCCGGCCGTGATGAGATTGTCAAGCGCAATCAATCGGCAGGGTTTGTCCAACACCTCGCGATTGAGCAGGGCAAACACCTCCATAAAATAGCGACCGAGAAAACCACGCCCACCAGTAAGCAGAACCGTTTTCCCTGCGAAATCGTGGGCGGTATTACCCAAACGGGCAACAATTTCGGCGATATCGGATGCTAATAGAAATTCATTCATGGGTTTAGATCACTTTGAGATGAGGTAGAGGGACAATAAACCGCCCACCAGCATCGTGGAAGGCAGCATTTTTGGTAATAATCGACGAGGCAAAATTCCACGCCAGGATTAAGAGGAAATCAGGTTGACGCTCAACAAGCGCCGCCGAAGATAGCACCGGGATGTGTAGGCCGGGCGTGAACAAACCTTGCTTCAACGGACTATCGTCAACGATGAAATCAATAAGCTCGGGACCCAATCCGAAGTGATACATCAAAGTAGTCGCCTTAGCCGGGGCGCCAAAACCAGCAATTCGCTTGCCCTCGGATTTCAACCGACGCAGCAGCCCCCCTAGCTCGACCTTTAACGCATCAATGTGACGAGCAAAGGTATGAAAGGTTTCAGCCCGATCCAACCCAGCCAATCTTTCCGCTTCGATAGCTACCGCCACACTAGCACCCACCGAATAGCTACCACCAGCGACCTGGACAATACCTCGCAACGAACCACCATGCGGTGTAATCCGTTCGGCCTCAATCATCTCCAGACCATGGCTGGCAAAGAAGCGGACCAACGGCGCCACGGAGTGGTAATCAAGATGCTCATGGTAGATGGTATCGAACAAAGTATTTTCGATAACATCGAGTAGATAGGAGACCTCAAAGACAAATATCCCATTGGGGACTAATAGCCTACGAACTCCACGCACGACCTCGGCAAGATCGTCGATGTGCGCAAAGACATTATTGGCCGTGATCAGTACTGCACTGCCCCGTGTACCTCGCAGTTGTTCCGCAAAATCAGCCCCGAAGAAACCACAAAGGGTCTCAATTCCACGTTCAGAGGCACGCTGGGCAATGTCGCGGGCCGGGTCGATCCCCAATATCCGGTAACCCGCATCTTTGAAGAAACTAAGCAAAGTTCCATCGTTCGATCCGATATCGATCACCAGTGCGCCAGGCTCCGGTCGGAAACGTTTCAACAGTGCGTGCGCATATTCCTCAAAATGTCTGACAAATACCGGCGAGGTGCCTGATACGTAGATATAATCCTCAAACAACAGCGCGGGACTAACAATATCAAGCAACTGAAGATGCGCACATTCCTCACATAGAAATACGTTGAGCGGGAAACACTCCTGTGTACGATGACGCAGTGACAATGGGACAAAGGCATTCGCCGGGGGGGTTGGTTCTAACGAAAATACCAAAACCAACTGCGTGCTACCACACAAACGACAATCAACACGGCGGCGGCAACTGGATTTTTCTTCCATCATTGTTTTGGCCTTACAGTAACGGGGGGAAGGTGAATTGCACAACTTTATGCTGGCGACCCGCTTATAAAGTAGCGACGTTTTTTAACCCAAATTGCCACCTATGCGGTGAGAAACGAAAAAGCCCCTCTCCCCCCGGGAGAGGGGTTGGGGTGAGGGCGGGAATTTGTTGATTCGTCAGCATCACGCCCTCCCCCCCCGCCCCCCTCCCCGGGGGGGGGGGGGGAAAAACGCGCTAGGTAGCAACTTGGTATGTCTCCACACACTGCCCTTCCAGCAACCCTTCCACATCACGCAACAATTCCCGTAGCAAAACTTCAAGGAGGGCGTCCGCACTCTGGGCAAAGGCGAGGCCCCGTTGCAGGAGCACGATCTGGCCGGGTTCCAGTAGCCTTTGGGTAGAGCCTCGGTGTAGAGCCAGATACCAGCCTGCTGCGGCGTTGGGGCGGGCTCGACACCGGCTTGGTGCGCCACACCGGCGAGAAGTGCGCCGAGGAACATCGCCATCGTCGGACCGGGGCAAAACTGCTCGATGAGAACCCGCGCAGCCTTGAAAGCGGCCACGGATTTTACGACACGCAAAAACCCAAAGGCAGTTATGCCGAGCCAATCAGGCTGGAAATCTAAGAGACACACTCAAAAGGGGGATGCTGCGGAGGGAGAGAACAACGCCGGTAGGTGCGAAGGATTCGCACCTACCTCGATCAATCGCTTAGATGACGAAAAATCACTGCAGGGTGCTTCAGAGGGCGGACAGACGCCCTTTTACCCGGGCACCGACCTCGCCCATATCCGCTTTTCCCTGGACCTGGGCTCGCAAAATGGCCATTACCTTGCCCATATCCTTTACAGAACTCGCTCCCGCTTGTTGTACGGCGGCGTTGATGAGGGCATCTAACTCCGCCTCAGTCAGGGGGCGGGGCAAGTATTCCTGAATCACCTCGATTTCGTAGATCTCCTGCTGCGCCAAGTCCTCGCGTCCACCGCTCTGATACTGCACGACAGAGTCGCGGCGTTGCTTAATCATCTTGTCCAGGATCCCGAGCAAGGCGGGGTCGTCAACAACCACGCGGTCATCTACCTCGCGCTGTTTGACGGCCGCCATGATCAACCGCAACACCCCGACCCGGCGCTTGTCCTGGGCACGCATGGCGGTCTTGATGTCTTCATTGATACGTTCCTTCAGACTGGCAGAAAGGTCGGTCATGGAGATATCCCTTTTAGATCATAACGATGAAGAACGGAGGTCGCCACGCACACGCTTGGCAACAACCAGAACCCGACACGGAAAGAAGAAGCTATCGAGGAACTCAATAGAGACGCTGACGGCGGGTGACATCACGCAGAGACTTCTTGATCTGGCGCTTCACCGCTGCAGCGGCCTTGCGCTTGCGGATCGAGGTGGGTTTTTCGTAAAACTCGCGGCGGCGCAACTCGGACAGGACACCAGCTTTTTCACAGGAACGCTTAAAGCGACGCAAGGCAACCTCAAAGGGCTCGTTCTCTTTCACATTAACGGCGGGCATGTAGTTCCTCAACTTATGGGAGACTAGAAATGGATGGCGATGGACTCGGGATGACAGTGATAGGTCAACCCAGTTGAACAGCACATTTTAAATGATACTCGGGGTTTCTTACCAGCCTCGATTGCAGCGGTTGCCGACCTTCGGCCCGGGAGGAGTAGCGATGGGTGATGATCTTTGTGTGTTGGGTATCGAGACTTCGTGCGATGAGACCGGCGTGGCGCTCTATCGCGGCCAGGGGGGGCTTCTTGCCCATGCCCTGCACAGCCAGGTAGAGCTACACGCGGCCTACGGAGGTGTAGTACCCGAGATCGCCTCCCGTGACCATGTACGTCGTGTTCTTCCCCTGGTCCGCTGGGTTATGGAGCAAGCCGGAGTTCGTTCCCGCGACCTCGGCGGCGTGGCCTACACCGCTGGCCCTGGATTGAACGGAGCCTTGTTGGTTGGGGCTGCGGTAGGGCGTAGTCTGGCTTTTGGTTGGAAGATTCCGGCGGTAGGTGTACATCACATGGAGGGGCACCTCCTCGCCCCCTTGTTGGAACCGGACCCACCACCATTTCCTTTTCTGGCGCTACTGGTGTCGGGGGGGCATACCCTGCTCATGGATGTCGCGGGGGTGGGACGCTATCGAATACTGGGAGAATCACTAGACGATGCCGTCGGTGAAGCCTTTGATAAGACTGCAAAACTTCTTGGTTTAGGCTATCCCGGTGGTCCTGCGTTGGCGGCTCTGGCCGAGCTGGGCAACCCGAACCGCTTTCATTTTCCTCTCCCCATGACCGATCGTCCTGGTCTCGATTTCAGTTTTAGCGGCCTTAAAACCTTTGCGATCACCACTCTACGCAAAACAGAGGACGCCCCCCAAACACGGGCCGACATCGCCCGCGCCTTTCAGGATGCCGTAGTCGAGACCCTTGCTATCAAGTGTCGGCGCGCCTTGCGTCAGACCGGTCAACGCCGTTTGGTGGTAGCCGGAGGCGTGGGGGCCAATCAGGCCCTACGAATACGCCTAGCCGAGGTCGCAGCACAGGAAGGTGGAAGTGTCCACTATCCACGCCTGAGTTTTTGCACCGACAACGGCGCCATGATCGCCTTTACCGGTTGGCTTCGTTTGTGCGCTGGCACCCAAGAGCCTCTGGCGATTAAGACGGTGGCGCGCTGGTCGGTGGAGACTTTACCAGCGTTAGAATAATCACTTGGCAATTTCGACTACTCGATTGTAGGTTGTAGTGCGCCCCGTCACAATCTTTGATTTCTGATTCCTCGGATGTAAAAACGTAATGTGACATTATCAAAAGCCCTAACGAACAACCTTACGCAAAATAGTCAACAAGGCTACGTGATGAAATTGGATGTGGGCTCACCGGGACTTCGGCTACTTCTCCGCGACGACGCCCTTCATTATTCCGCAATGATTCCTGTTGTTGCCACCACCTCCCTGCATTATTACCGGACCCCTGCTGATGTACTCCGGCACCGGCAAGCTGGAGGCCTTGTGCTTCCAACATCTCTCGTAATTGTGGTAACGCGGTTTGAATAGCCTCGCGAACTGATTCATGTGGTGTAGTAAAGCTCACCAACGTTTGACCATCCTTGAGTTCGATCTGAAGATTGAGGGGACCTAGATGCTCAGGATTTATTTGCAATTCGGCCCGTTGCAACTGATGCTGTACCGCCCAATTCACCCGCTGCCCCAGTTCAGCCTCCCAACGTGGAGCGCCAAAGTTCAGTGGAACCTCCGGTGATTGCATCACCTCTTTCCCTATCGTGGTAGGCTGGGTTACGGGCGTTGATACTAACGTCGAATCTCCAGCACTAGGAAGATCCATCAAAGATTGCGACTTCGGTTCTTTGGTTGCAGCTAGCGTCTCACTAAAATCTCCCTCCAGAGAAAGTCCCGTCCCCTCGCTAACATTCTCGCCTCCTTCCGGGACGGAAAATAACCCATTAAAAAACTCTGACCGACCTGCTGTTACCAGATTGGTTGCCGCGCCTTTGTTTGTTTCCGTCAGTGCTGCGGTGAAAGACAAACCCAATGGAGTTGTTCCTTGACCCGCTGCCCCCTTGAGTAGACGTTGCGTCAAACGCATTCCAGATAATAAATCTGGCAGTTCCGTTGATATTGGTGTAGCGTTATTAGCCGTATTGGACTGAGTTGTGGCAAGGGAAATAGCTGTCTCACTGTTCGTTGCCGTTGATACCGTAGAAGGAGAAGTTGTGGTGAGACGTGACAGGATCATTTTTGCAAATTCGGCATCTCCGGTTGGAGATTCTCGCGATGTTAGCGACAGTGAACCGTGAAGATCAAAAAGCGTCGCTCCTAGGGAAGACGTTGCCTTGGATGCGAGCTTTTCCCCATCCATTAATCTTCCCCTCCCTCCCTGTGGTGATAATAGGATACGGGGATCAGAAGGATTCGTACCAAGGGGGGGAGGGGTCCCGGAAGCAGGATTGGCTTCATCGGTCACTTTCTCGGAATTTCCCAGTAACGATAATTGGGCTTGAATATTGGAGAGGGTTGCCTCAAGGGTAGGAGTTTCTTTGGCGCTGGATTGTATTTTTCCCGTTGTTCCCTCGGTGCCACCCAACAGTGATAATTGAGCACGAATATCAGAAAGGGTTGTTTCAAGGGCAGAGCTTACGCCAGAAATGGGCTTTTCTCCCTTACCCACTATTCCGGCACCTCTCGATGGTGTACGAATATCGGCAACGACTGCACCAGGAGCAGAGTTCTCTCCAACGGGGAGTTTTATCTCATCACGACCTTCCAATAGCGATAATTTTGCGCGAATATCAGCAACGGTCGCATCGAAAGCAAGATTTTGCGCAGCACTAGATTTTACTCCGTCGCCACCTTTCAACAGGGATAATTTCGCACGAACATCAGAAAGGATCGAATCAAGTGTAGGTGTCGCCCCAGATATTAGCCCCCCTCCCGAGCTCACTACTTTGGCATCTTCCGATACCAACAATGAAGAGCGAATATCAGCGACGTTCACACCAACTGTGGGTTTCACTCCTTCGCCACCTTCCAGTAATGATAATTGGGCACGAATATCAGACAGGATCGAATCAAGTGTAGGCGTCGCTCCAGACACTGATTTCGCCCCCACGTTTACTACTCTGGAATCCCCCAACGGCAACGCTGGAGAACGAACGTCGGCGGCAGATTTTGACACCTCGCTACCTTCCAGTAACGATAGTTGAACGCGAATATCAGACAAGATCGAACCAAGGTTAGGAGTTCCTCCCGAGGACGATAGTGGGGTACGAGTATCCGCAGTGCTCACACTAACGGCGGGATTTACACCAGCAGAGGGTTTGGTTCCTTCACCACCTTCCAATAACGACAATTGGGAGCGAATATCAGACAAGATCGAACCAAGGGCAGGAGTTCCTCCCGAGGTTGACAGCGGGGCGCGAGTATCCACAGAGCTCACACTAACGGCGGAATCTGCACCAGCAGCAGATTTGGTTCTCTCACCACCCTCCAGTAACGATAATTGGGAGCGAATATCAGATAGGATCGAACCAAGGGTAGGGGTTCCTCCCGAGGGTGATAGCGGGGAACGAGTATCCGCAGTACTCACACTAATGACTGGATTTACGCCAGCGGCGGGTTTGGTTCCCTCACCACCTTCCAGTAACGATAATTGAGAACGAATATCAGACAAGATCGAACCAAGGGTAGGTGTTCCTCCCGAGGATGATAGTGGGGCGCGAATATTCGCAGTGCTCGCACTAGCTGCGGGATTTACGCCAGCGGCGGGTTTGGTTCCCTCACCACCTTTCAATAACGATAATTGGGCACGAATATCAGACAGGATCGAACCAAGGGTAGAACTTCCTCCCGAGAGCGATAGCGGGGCACGAGTATCCGCAGTACTCACACTAATGGCGGAATTTACATCAGTGGCGGGCTTGGTTTTCTCTCCCCCCTCCAGTAACGATAATTGGGCGCGGATATCAGACAGGATCGAACTTCGGGTAGGGGTTCCTCCCGAGAGCGATAGCGGGGTGCGAATACCCGCAGCACTCACACTAACGGCAGGACTTACGCCTGCGGCGGGTTTGGTTCCCTCACCACCTTCCAATAACGATAATTGGGCACGAATATCAGACAGGATCGAACCAAGGGTAGAAATTCCTCCCGAGGGTGATAGAGGAGCGCGAGTATCCGTAGCACTCACACTAACGGCGGGATTTACGCCAGCGGCGAGTTTGGCTCTCTCTCCCCCCTCCAGTAACGATAATTGGGCGCGAATATCAGACAGGATCGAACCAAGGGTAGAAGTTCCTCCCGAGAGCGATAGCGGGGCACGAGTATCCGCAGTACTCACATTAATGGCGGAATTTACATCAGTGGCGGGCTTGGTTCTCTCTCCCCCCTCCAGTAACGATAATTGGGCGCGGATATCAGACAGGATCGAACTTCGGGTAGGGGTTCCTCCCGAGGGTGATAGTGGGGCGTGAACATTCGCAGTGCTCGCACTAGCGGCGGGATTTACACCAGTGGCGGGCTTGGTTCCCCCTCCCCCCTCCAGTAACGATAATTGAGAGCGAATATCAGACAGGATCGAACCAAGGGTAGAAGTTCCTCCCGAGAGCGATAGCGGGGTGCGAATATCCGCAGCACTCACACTAACGGCGGGATTTACGTCAGTGGCGGGCTTGGTTCCCTCACCACCCTCCAGTAACGATAATTGGGCGCGAATATCAGACAAGATCGAACCAAGGGTAGGGATTCCTCCCGAGGGAGATAGCGGGGTGCGAATATCCGCAGCGCTCACACTAACGGCGGAATTTACGTCAGTGGCGGGCTTGGTTCCCTCACCACCCTCCAGTAACGATAATTGGACGCGAATATCAGACAAGATCGAACCAAGGGTAGTGGTTCCTCCCGAGGGAGATAGCGGGGCGCGAGTATCCGTAGCACTCACATTAACGGCGGGATTTACACCAGCGGCGGGTTTGATTCCCTCACCACCTTCCAGTAACGATAATTGGGCGCGAATATCAGATAGGATCGAACCTCGGGTAGGGGTTCCTCCCGAGGGTGATAGTGAGGTGCGAGTATCCACAGCGCTCACACTAACGGTGGAATTTATGCCAGTGGCGGGCTTGGTTCCCTCACCACCTTCCAGTAACGATAATTGGGCACGAATATCAGACAGGATCGAACCAAGGGCAGGTGTTCCTTCCAAGGGTAATAGCGGGGCGCGAGTATCCATAGCGCTCACACTAACGGCGGGATTTACACCAGCAGCGGGTTTAGTTCCCGTACTGTCTTCCAATAGCGATAGTTGTGCGCGAATGCTAGCAAGGGCCGCACTAATGGCGGATTTTTCTTGCTTGCCTGCCCCTCCAGCACCGTCCAATAGTGACAATTGGGAACGAATATCGGAAAAGAGCGCGTCAAGAGCGGACGTTTCCCCTGATGCAGATTTTCCTCCTTCGATCTGACCTCCTCCTCTTCCCGATAACAATAATTGACTATCAATGTCAGAAAAAATCGCATCGAAGGCCGGTGACATGCCGTTAGGGAGTATCCCAGAGGAGAGAGTCGTATCCAAAGTGGTTTGCTCTCCAGCCCCCCCGATATTTCTCACCAGCGAGAGTTGGGCACGAACACTCGTATTGGTGGACGCCCCTTGGGGAGATATCCCGGAGTTCGGCTTGGTTTCGGCACCCGCTCCTCCAGTCCCTCCTGATGGTGTAGATGTGGGGGGAGTCATTGGCAGCAGTGATAGGACCAAACCCGCAAGCGCAGCCTCATCCCCAGGACGAGCCCTTGAGGACACCAACGTAGACGGGCGGCGTGTCGAGACAGTTTCCTTCGTGGTCTCTTTCGAAGGGGCTGACAACTGACTGATGGCATCGGCAAAAGTCGCCCCATCAGATTCGGCATCCGGCAACACCACCACTGCTGCTGGCGACAAGGCGGTCGGAGTAGATAGTGCGGGATTTATGGCGAGATTGGACATCGAGAGTACCTCCTACGGCTCCCTGTCCCTGACGCAAACTTCATGCCTGCGCTTATCATACCAGCCTACTTCTCGTAACTCGAATATAAACAAGCAGTTACGCGTCACTACGGGATAAATCTATCGCCGGTTGCCCGGCGCAATCTCGTACCTATCTTATAACCATACGGCGAATGGATAAATGTGTCATTAATTCGCCGTCAAGGCGACGACTTCTCGGGGATTTCTGATGTTCCATCACCCGCAGACGCTCCGCCAAAACCGAAGAAAGTGGGGAATTGTTCCGGCAAACGATCGGTAACCGAGTTGTAGGCCATCATTGCTACCGGTGCTAGGGCGGCCCCGACGTAACAGGCACTGGAAAATATGAAAGCCATGGCGGCGGTCCCTTCCATGACGCGCGCTGGCGGGAGCGGCCCTCGTAGGCTGGAGACAATCCGACCGAGACCACCCAACAGATAGACCAGTGTCCCAGTGGTGGCGGCACTTGCTGTTAGACAACCAAGACCCCCGAGTTCGGAGTCGGTATACGGCGAAGCGAGTTCTTCGATGAGTGGGAACGGCTGCTGCGCCTGTACGGCGGCAGGCCCTGCCAACATCAGGATCACTACGGGGAGTACCAGGAGGCGCATCGGATTACCGGGGACGCATAGGTCGAGAGGGGGGAGTGGAGCGGGTGATGGGAATCGAACCCACGCCATCAGCTTGGGAAGCTGAGGTTCTACCATTGAACTACACCCGCAACGGCGCGTTATTGTAACGACTCACCCAGGCTGGTCAAGGGCCTGTTGGGAGTAAATAACCATCCGGGGTTGCTCCCCTCACCGACCCCGCCCTCCTGGCCAAGCTCAAATACTACGCACAACACGCCTCCGGCGCCTTCGCCAAGAACACTGAACGCGCGTTGAAGGCCAATGTGGCTCGCTTTACCAACTTCTGCACAGAGCACAGCTATCCCAGCCTACCGACCACCCCGAGGTCCTGATTGCCTTCCTCAAGTCCCTAACACCCACCTCCGCCGTCGCCTCGATCCGACGCTACCTCTCCTCCATCGCCACTTTCCACAAGGCTGCGGGCCTCGATAGCCCAACCAGCGCCATGGAAGTCAAGTTGGCCATGAAGCCCATCACCCACACCAAAGGCACCCGTCAGCGCCAGGCCAGAGGTTGGAAAACATCCGTCATGGTGGCACGTTACCCAGATAAATTGGCGGCGCGGCGTGGGGCAGCGGTAAATCTGGCCATTCTCCAGAATCGTTAGCAGTATAAAGAGCCAGCGTAGGATGCGGTAAGGAACGAATCGCATTATTCGCAGTGTTATCCACTCGGCAATAGTTATACCGTGGTCGTGTACCAAAATCAGAGGAATATATGTTGCGTTGAATGTGGTCACTCGATAGATGCGGTTCGTTCCTCACCGCGTCCTACACGGACTGCTATAAATTTATCAAAAAATAACCATTTGAACGGAATATTTTTTTGTTTGTCAAGCTTGACGCACATTTTGTGCCGGATGTCCCTAAGTCCTACCACCACCTGGCCGCCACCTGGCATTGCTTGTAACCCATACCCCTCTATGTAATGATGATTGCAGCTAAATAATATAAAGCCATTTACGTGAAACCTTCTGAACATAAATCTGCTTGCCATCTAGTCGTTTTGGCAGGATTGACGCCCCAAGTGATTACTGAAGCATTGTTTGTCTTATGCGTGCGAGAACAGCGCCATGTGGCTCGCGTTTCTGTTTTGACCAGCACAGAAGGAGCCGATACGGTACAAAATGCCTTGCTTCTGACCAATGATACTCCGCTGGAACGGTTCTGTCGGGACTACGGAATTCAGCGGAGCAGACTGCATTTCGGCCCAGAAAATGTGTATCGGCTCTGGCCTAGTCGAGAAATAGGCGGAGCACACCAACCAGCTTCCCTGAATGGTGTAATGGAGCGAGTGGCTGCTTGGTGTTTCGAGGGGGCCCCCCCTGTAGTCGCTTGCGTAGCGGGAGGACGTAAGGATATGGCGGTTCTATTTGCACAGGTATTTGCTTTATTTGCACGACCAGAAGATCGACTTGTGCATCTGATGATATCACCAATGTTTGAGAATTTAGCCGAATTTTTTTATCCTCCACCAAAATCAGTAACACTGCCAATACATCGAGCCGGAGGCGTACTCTTCCTAAACAGCGCCGATGCTCAGGTGGAGATGATAGATATCCCCCTGGTGCGGTTGCGCTCCCTTATGGACGACGAAACCCGTCAGGGTCTGATCTCTCTAGAAATGGCTCAGCAACGGATTCAACGGGAAGTGGAGAGCTTGGATCCTTCCCTGCACGTTTTTTTGAGAGACTTGGCAATCTCATATCATGGTGGAAAAACGGTTTTGCCGCCGAAAGAATTCGCAGTATTTCTATTCTTTGCACAAGCTCGCAAAAAGGGATGGGGTCCTAGAAAAGATGGATGGATATCAGGGTATGAGTGGGACAATTCACTCCATGTCAAACAATTGGAGGAGAATTATAATGCTGTTACGCAGGGTAATACATCATTTAAGGAAACAGGTTTTGTTCCTAGAAATAGTGATGGCGAAATCAATTTCCAGGAACTGAAAGAAAAAATGACACACGCAATTTCTAAGATCAAGTTTCGTCTGGGTGAATCTCATAGCGCTCGTGTACAATCCCGCTCTGTACGAGGCGGAAAAGAATACGGTCTAGCATTAGATCCCCGATATATACAAATTGATGAGGAATAACCTATGAATTATGAGGAACTCCTGGCTGCTTCCTGCCGTGTTGCCCTAGCAGCGATGTTGCACGATTTGGGTAAGTTCGCCGAGCGGGCGGGGCTGGGCTTGCCTGAGCTTGATGGTAATAAAGCGACCTACTGCCCCTCATGGAAGGGACGACATTCTCATATTCATGCGGCCTATTCTGGAATGGCCATTGACGCCATCGAGGAAAACATTCCTGACATTAAACGGGAAAAGATGACCCCCTTTAGCTCTTGGGGAGATCGGGAACGAAAAGACGATTCCTTAATTAATGCGGCGGCAATGCACCATAGGCCCGAGACGCCATTACAACGGATCATTGCCACCGCCGACCGGTTGGCCTCTGGTTTTGAACGGGCAAAATTTGAGGAGTACAACCAAGCCGAGGAAGAACGAGAGGAGAATGGAAAAAAAGTGAACTATCGGCAAGCACGGCAATGGTCCCTGTTGGAGAGCATTCGTCTCAATGAAGAAAAGCCCGATTGTCCTAAACATCGCCTGCCGTTGCGCGCCATGGCCCCGGAATCCATTTTCCCTATGGTCACGCAGGATGTCAATAATGAGAAAGCTCGCCAAGAGTACAGGGAACTGTGGAATCAACTCGTTGCTGGGTTAAAGGATATTCCAGAACGTCATCGGGATTCATTGCCACTCTGGCTTGATCATTTCGACAGCCTCTATCTGACTTTCACCCATACGATTCCATCCGCTACGGCAACGAAAAAACCCAGTGGTGGATTTATGGAGATTCCATCAGACGTATCTCTTTACGACCATTCCAAAGCTACCACGGCATTAGCGGTAGCTCTATGGCAATATCACAATGATCGCGGCAGCGTGGAAACGTCATTCTCGGAACAACGGTGGAAAGACTGGGACCAGCACGCCGAGGAAGAAATTCTTTTGATCCAAGGAGACTTCTTCGGTATTCAGGATTTCATTTTCTCCGGTGGCGGCGAAAGCACGAAGAAGGCGGCTAAGTTGCTACGTGGCCGATCTTTTTCTGTCGCGTTGCTGACAGAATTGGCGGCAGTGAGAGTGCTGGAGGTGTTTCAACTACCGGCCACGGCCCAGATCATCAATGCGGCGGGGAAATTCCTGATCGTGGCAGCCAACCTGCAAGACGCGGAGAAACGGGTGGAGTGCGTTCGCAGGGAATTGGACCAGTGGTTTCTGAAACACACCTTTGGCCAAGGTGGCATCGGGCTGGCCATCACCAAAGCGAAGCGGGTGGATTTTAAGAAAGGAGCCTTCCAGAAACTCATGAAGCGGTTGTTCAATGATCTGGATCGACGTAAGCGGCGACGGTTTGACCTATGCGAATCAAATGCCCCGTTGCCTATTTTTAAGATTGCCTACCAAGAAGGCGCGTGCGTTGTCTGCGGCAAAGCACCTGCCGTGATCGAAAAGGAAGACGAGAAAGCAAATATGAAGATCTGCCGTCTTTGCGGCGACCAGATCGACATCGGAAAAAAATTGGTCAAGGAGGAACGCCTACTCGTCACCCGCAATAAAGTAAACAATGATACCTTGGCCCTGGACTGCTTCGGTTATCGAGTGACTTTCACCGCCACCGAAGAGACAAGTGGCAAGTTTGGTCTCTTGGTGAAGAATGGTGATCTATTGCGGGCCTGGGATTTTTCACTGCCAAGTAAAGATGGCGAAGCTCCTTTATGGAATGGTTATGCCCGGCGGGCCATCAATGGTTATGTCCCCAGGGGAGAGGACGACACCATTAAAGATTTCGGAGATCTCGCCAAGAGTAGTATTGTGAAGGATGATAAGGATCCACAGCACGGTGTGGCGGCCCTGGGGATTCTCAAGGGAGATGTGGATAACCTGGGGCAGGTTTTTATGAATGGGATGAAGGAACCCACCTTCGCCCGGATGGCGGCCCTAAGCCGACAGGTAAACGCCTTTTTCTCCGTTTGGTTACCGTGGCGGTGCGCCAAGGACTTTCCCGAAACCTACACCGTCTTTGCTGGAGGTGATGACTTCTTTCTCATCGGCCCTTGGCGAGAACAAATCAGCCTGGCGGACGAAATGCGTAAGGAGTTTTTGCGATACGTAGGAGGTAATTCTGACCTGCACTTTTCGGCGGGATTGGCCGTGACCAAGCCGGGTATTCCAATTCTCTCTTTAACCGATCTGGCGGAAGAGGCCCTGGACAAGGCCAAGGCCCATGGCGATGGAAAAGAGAAAAACGCTATCACCTGTTGGAATCGTACCGTACGCTGGAACACTTTCGGCGAAATGCTAGCGGCGGAAGAGGAACTGGCAGACGTGGTGGCTTTGTTGAAGCAGGAATATGATGTTGATATGAGCACAGGCTATTTCTACGGTCTGCTTTACCTCTGTGAGCAAGCGGAGAGTGCCAAGAAAAAACCAGAAGACAATATCTGGCGTTCCCGGTTTACCTATAGGAGTTGGCGTTTTGTGATGGACAAGTTGCACGTAGATAACGAAAAACGCGAGAAAATCTACCGGCAAGAATTCGCCGAGAAGATTGGCAAAAGGATTTCAACAAATATGGGCGATTACAAGATTGCTCTGTTCACACACCTTTACCAACGTCGGAGGTATAAAACCGAATGAGTCCTACACCAAGAAATCAGTCAACACCGAGTCGGAATCCCGGAGGTGGTTTTTCGGGAACGCAAAGTAGGGAAGGATCGCCCACGCTACAGCAACCTCCGTCGGATACCAGCAGGATCAAGTTCGACGAAATTGATGCTGACTTATTTGACAAAATTGCCAAGAATATGGCAAGAAAACTGGCAGAGAACACCAAGAGCAACAAGCCTACTCAACTCCGCCGGTTCTATGACGAAATCTGTATGTGGAACGAAAGGGTTGAAATGGAAGAAAAGAGGTTTGACGAATTACTTCCATTCATTCGGATGCTCAACGCTAAGGCGGCTTACGCTAAGGGTAGGAACTTGGTGGATGAGAACTTTGTCATCCTCATACGTCATTGCCTGTCCGAGGTGAAAAACCCGAAGACCATGAAGTATTTTAAACTCTTCATGGAGGCAGTGATGGGGTTTTACAAAGAAGAGCGGCCCAAAGATTCTTAAGGTAAGGAATATAGGAATGAAACTCACCACTATTCAAGAAATCACCGGATCCATCGAGATCCTAACGGGTCTGCACATTGGCAGTGGCAACACTGAAATGCACATCGGCGGATCGGACAATCCCATTATCAAGGATCCCCACACCAACCATCCCTACATCCCAGGAAGTAGCTTGAAGGGCAAGATCCGTAGTCTGCTGGAGTGGCGAGCCGGATTGGCTGCCACCAATGGCGGAAGTCCGATGAGCTATAAAAAACTTGATATGGCCCCCGATAGAAATGGAGCACTGTGCATCCTCAAACTTTTTGGCGTTTCCGGTAGTGATAGTCTTGATGAGATGCAAGCCAAAGAGGTTGGCCCTAGCCGTCTGTCATTCCGGGATTGCCAGATTAATAAGGCTTGGGTCAATCAAATCATGGGTAAATCCCTCCCCCTCACCGAGACCAAAATGGAAAACACCATCGACCGGGTACGAGGAGTAGCGGAACATCCCCGTAACACCGAACGAGTACCCGCTGGGGCTAAGTTCGATTTCTGTCTCTCCGTCAAGGTGTTGGACATGAAGGAAGAAAGCAATTTACTCGACACTCTATTCATCGGGCTGAAGCTACTAGAAATGGATTCCCTGGGTGGATCCGGTTCGCGGGGTTATGGTCGAGTGAAATTTCATCTAAGCGAGGATGACCAGAAAAAGCTTGACGCTGCCAAGCCCTGGTAATTCCAACGGAGACACGATGAAAACGCTGCTGGTCACACTTAATCCTTTGACGGCTTTTGCTACTCCGCCCTATGGGGATACGTTATTCGGACAACTTTGCTGGGCCTTGCGTAATCGTCATGGCGAGGATTGGTTGAGCGAACGGTTACAGGGTTATACCCAGGGAAAGCCTTTCCTGGTGGTTGCGGATCTCTTTCCGTCTGGGTACTGGCCCCGACCCCATCTTCCGCCCGGATTATTTCCAAGCCAAACGGAAAACGAGGAAGATCGCAAAGCGGAAAGAAAGCGGGTCTGGCTACCTCGCCAAGAATGGAAAGATCCCCTAGCGGCGTGGATTCAGAAAGGCAAAGCCGAGAAGGAAATCTGGTCAAAGGACCGGAGAAACCGTCCCCAATCCCACAACACCATCAACCGGCTGACGGGGGCCACGGGAGATGGAATAGACGGTTTCGCGCCCTATTCGGTAGAACAGACCTGGTTCCCACCGGAGGCATTGTTGGACCTGTGGCTGGTCCACGATCCAGATCGGTTGACGCGAGAACAACTCGAAACTGTATTGCAAGATGTGGGTCTGGCCGGATTCGGCAAGGACGCCAGTACGGGGTTGGGAAAATTCGCGGTTAAGGAAATCGTGGAAGATTCACTCCCTTGCCAAGAAGAAAGTAACGCTTGGCTAACCCTGGGATTCTGCGCCCCGCAAGGATGCGGGTTTGATTCGGATCGCAGTTATTATCAGGTCTTCACCCGTTTTGGTCGCCATGGCGACGTGGCAGCATTATCGGGGCATGTTTTCAAGAGTCCTATTCTGCTGGCCCGAGCCGGGGCGGTGCTGACCCCGAAGGACGCATTCCAAAAGGTTTCCTTCGTCGGCCAAGGGCTGGGTGGAGATGGCAGTCTCTCTAAAGCTATTCGGGAGACCGTGCATCAAGGTTATGCACCCGTGGTAGGAATCCGAGCAGATTGGAAAGGAAATAATCATGGTTAACCAATTCTTAAAACACTATCGTTTAGTTATCTCCACCTTGTCGCCAATTCATATTGGTTGCGGGGAGGATTACGAACCGACAAATTATGTCATGGATGATGGCCTTCTCTACATTTTCGATCCGGTAGCGGCGCTTTCTTCCGACGAGTCCGCACGGAATGAATTGATGGAGATCGTAACCAAGGAGTATGACGACAACATTATCGAAAAGATTCAAAATTTCTTCCACAAGCGAACGGATACTCTCCTTCTCGTTCATTCTCGTCGGATTCCTGTGGGAGATGGCATTCAGGAATATTACAATAATCGTGTCGGAAAAACCATGCAAGCGAATACAAAAGCCATCAACCGGCTTAATATCGAACGCATGTCGTATGTTTCGTCGGATGATCGTTCAATTCTACCAGGAACCAGTCTCAAGGGTGCGATTCGCACAGCGCTTTTAGATGATGTTTATGGTGGTAAACCTCTTGATAATAAGGAAGATGTGAAAAATAGAAAAAACTCCTGGAAAACGCTTTCCCCGATCCCACGCACCCTCGGTGATACCCTACCCCAAAAATTTGAGCGCGACCCCATGCGCCTGATTCGGATAGGAGATGCTAATCCCAAGAATGGCGGAGAATGCAGTGAGATCTTTTTTGCCGTCAACCACAAGTTATCCAGTGCAGAAGGGAAAGGACCGTATCAAACGCTGGAGTGTGTATCACCCATGGGATTGGAATCTTTTATCACCAACATCTCTTTCCTGGATCCTGAACAGGTCCAGAGCTATGACGATGATCAACCCACCAAGAAAAAGGGACTGCCACCCAAACATCACCAATGGGACTATTTAACAGTCGTTAGAACGTGTAATAACTATTACAAAGCTCATTTGCTTCGAGAATTACGGGAAATAAGAGAATTTCTCGATCCAAAATGGGTAGAAACGCTCCAGCAATCTCTCGATGAAGGCGGATTGAAGAAATTACTGGAAGGGGGAAAAACCTTTTTGCTACGAGCAGGACGTCACAGTGGGGCAGAGTCTATGACGCTCAACGGGGCACGATATATTTACCGACCGCAAAGAAAAGATTGGGTTCCGAAACCATCCACAGTCTGGATAGCAGCACGTGAAATAGAAAGAAGGAAGGATATGTTGCCTTTCGGTTGGTTGCTTGTAGAAATTGATGACGGCAAGCGACGGCCCTTAGTGGAATCCGCACCAGAATTAGTCGGATTAGCGAAAAATTTTCTTAATGATCGAACAAAACACATAATTGCATCAGATAAGAAACTGGTGATTCTTCGAGAAAAATCGGAAGCCAAACGTATTGCTGAGGAAGAACGTCAAGCTAAATCTGCCCGAGAAGCTGCCGAAAAAGCAGCACGAGAAGCCCGCCTTACCGCTATGACACCCAATCAACGAAAGATCGAGGGCTTTCGGACGCAAATTGCCCAGTCTCCCATACCCCAGCCCATCAGCGGTAAGTTATGGCAAGACGCCAATAAACTGGTTGCAGACGCAGAAAAAGGAGAGTGGATGCCAGATGAAAAGGCAGAATTGAACCGAGTGTGCCGGGAAGAACTTCCCGGAAAGCTCATCAAGGACACGGCCAAAAAACAGAAGGAACTTCGTGTCCGTTTGGATAAATTGATGGCGGGATGATGATGAACTTTCCAAACTCTTTTCCTCTGGCTCGCTACCGTTTTGAATTCGAGGTAACAGATCCAATTCGTCTACCAGAATATGCCGGATCAGCATTGCGGGGAGTATTTGGTGCAGCGTTGCGAGGGGTGGTGTGCATGACCGGAATGAAAACCTGTCCAGGATGCGGCCTACTGCGTACCTGCCCCTACCCCCAAATCTTTGAATCACCTCCGCCATTACTCAAAGAAGGCGAGAAACCCATGGCGGTCCATCCCAACCCTTACGTCATTGAACCACCGCCGTGGGGAACGCGAGAATATCTTCCTGGTGCGCGGTTAGTTTTTCATCTCGTGCTGGCAGGGCGGGCGCTGATCCAATTGCCCTTGCTGATTTTGGCCTGGCAGCGGGCATTGGAGCGCGGCATCGGTCCTGGAAATGGAACCGCCACACTACGCCGCGTGCTGTTGATGGAAGAAGCGGGAGACACAGAGATTTTTACACCCGAGGAAGGAGGGATTCGCGATCATGAAACGGTGGTAACGATCCCTTCCTGGAAAGATCGGCAGGAAATCCCACTACGGATTCTAACTCCTATGCGTATCCAAAAAGAAGGTTCCCCGGTGGGGCCAGAGCGACTCACTCCCCGAGATTTGCTGGTCACCTTGCTGCGTCGGGTGAGCCAGGTGGCGGAAATGCACATGAGTCAGTCACTAAAAGCCAATTATCAGGAATTAGCCCAGCAGGCGATGATTATCGGCGTACATGGGCGGTTAACCTGGCGGGATTGGACCCGCCATTCCCGTCGGCAGCAACAAGAAATGACCTTGGGTGGTGTCATCGGCAACTGGGTTCTGACGGGTCCGCTCGAACCATTTTGGCCATTTTTGTACCTGGGGCAATGGCTGCATGTGGGTAAAAATTCCACCTTCGGGTTGGGACAGTATCGCATCATTGAGGAAACTCATTCATGACCATCTATTTTGTTAGCCGCCATCGGGGGGCAGTGGAGTGGGCAAAAGAGAACGGTCTTACCGTGGATCAGTTGGTGGACCATCTGGACCCGGAGATAATCCAGCAGGGAGATATGGTGATCGGGTCATTACCCGCCAATTTGGCGGCTCGTGTTTGTCATCGTGGTGGTCGATATCTGCATTTATCATTGGAATTACCCCGTGAGTGGCGCGGGCGGGAATTGACGGCACAAGATATGGTGAATTTTGGTGCCAAATTGGAAGAGTATTACATTATCTAACAGGCCATCGGTACAAAGTTGAGCATAGATGAGAAGTAATTAACCCAAGTTGCTACCTATGCGATGAGAAACGAAAAAGCCCCTCTCCCCCCGGGAGAGGGGTTGGGGTGAGGGCGGGA
>CAUYTY010000222.1 GCA_963575655.1 Gammaproteobacteria bacterium
TCAATCTCGGGCTTGCTTTCACAAGCCCCGGGCTTTAGCCCGGGGTGATTGACGGGAGAAGTCCACCGCCAGGGAGCATGGGTAAAATCAGGTTAGCCTTAACTATTTTCGGCTGTGGCACGGCTCTACGCTGGTGATCCACAAACGACGACACCCCATCCCTACCCTTCCACGAAACATCTCGCGGCAGGGAAGGTATGGGGTATCTTATTTATGCCAAACTGATTAAACGATTAGCCGCAACGCCCTCAATATTCCGGCGGCAATTCCTTGAGATCGGCCCACGAATAGACCGGCCCCTTGACGCAGACATAATCTTTGCCAACGTTGCAGCGACCGCATTTACCCAAGGCGCACTTCATCTTGTTTTCGATGGTCGTGTAGATCTGATCATCCCGGAAACCTAGGGAGCGCAGGTTCTGGATCACGAATTTGATCATGACCGGCGGACCGCAAGTAATCGCAATCGCGTTATCAGGCGACGGGGCCTTATCCATCAGGTTGGCAGGTACGAAACCACAATACTCATGCCATCCCTCCTCCGCACGATCCACCGATAGATGAACCTCAGCCGTCGAACGCAATTTTTCGAGCTCGACTTGATACATGATATCGCGCGGACTACGGCCACCGTAGAAGACTGAGATATTCTTAAAATCGTCGCGCTTCGTCACTGCGGTCTGGATCACTGGCCAAATCGGGGCAAGACCGCAACCACCGCCAATGAATACTAGATTTCTCCCCCGCCAGTCGTCCACCGGAAAACTATTACCATACGGGCCACGAATGCCAACCACGTCACCCACCGCGAGCGTATGAAAGGCAGAAGTCACCCGCCCCGCGCGCATAATGCTGAATTGCTTGTAATCCGTAACCAACGGCGAGGAAGCAATCGAGATCATCGACTCGCCCTGGCCAAAGATCGAGAGCATGGCGCACTGGCCGCATTCATGCTCAAAACCATCGCCATTAACGAATTCAAGCCGGAAGGTCTTAATGGCGCGCTCGCCAGGGACCTCCTCTTTGATATGGACGACCCGGGCCAACTTCGGTAGGTAGATGTTATCACCCATTTTCAATTCCCCTCTCAGCCCTCTCCCGTCGATGGGAGATTAGCGGCTGAGGCCACCTGGTTGACGACGGTGATAATGTCGATGCCGACCGGACATCCAGTGACGCAACGACCGCAACCCGTGCACTGGAAAATCCCGAAGTTTTCATGGAAATATTGAAACTTATGGCAAACCCGCTGACGCAGACGCGACCCTAGACTCTCTCGCGGATTGTGACCGGAGGAATGCATGGTGAAATCTGGATACTGGCAGGTATCCCAAGTACGAACCCGCGCCCCCTTCAGAGGCGTAGAACTGGCTACTTCATCATTAATGTCAAAACAATGACAAGTCGGGCACAAGAAGGTACAAATGCCGCAGCTAATGCAGGGCCGCGCCAGATCCTCCCAAAGCGGCGAGGCAAAATTCGCCTTCAACCGCGCTGGCACTGAGTTAGTATCGCTCACTGCGCGCTGAGGATGAGTGAGTGCCGCGATGCGCAGACGCCCCGCCTCCGTGCGATCGGCCCCAGACGGCTCGCTAAGCAGCGCCCCTGCCTTCTCCATCAAGGCCTCGCCGGTCGCAGTAACCGCAACCACCAAGTAGCGATCCCCGAGATCGGTCATCAAGACATCCAGACCCTCACTCGAAACCGGCGAACCGCCCACCGACTTACAGAAACAGTTACGGCTCGGTGGTTGGTTACAAGCCAAACCCACGTAGGCTAATTGCCCACGCCGCGCCTGGTAGTAGGCATCCTCGAACTGCTCGGTGAAGACCCGGTCCATGCGCGGCAGGCCGCGCCCGTCACAGGGGCGGACGCCAAACACCACACGCTGCCCCACCTTCGGCGCCACCGGGGTTAGCTGTGGGGCCTCGCCCTTGATCTGCTCAAAGGTGAAAAAAACCTCACGCTGCGGGAAGGCAAAACTTTTGGGAGGCTGAGTAGTATTGGGATGGTTGAGACGCACCGCCTCGGTTGCACTACGTACTGGCTGATAGCTCCAGACATCGTCCTGCAACACGGGCGCAAAGACCTCCCACCCATCCAGCGCGGCGATCCAGTCGCCAAGCTGTCCCTTGTCGAGAATTCGTTCCATACGGCTACCTGATGAAGTCGTTGGGGTCGTCGTCCCGGAAGGACGACACGAAGGACGCAACCTCGATGCTGGCACCGGGTTCGTACCCGAATTTCTCGCGGGCCTCTCTCTCCAACTTGGTGTTGAGCAGGCGCAACGGGATATGCACCGGGCAGACGCGCTCACATTCGCCGCAGTCAATACAGCGCCCCGCCAGATGCAAGGCGCGCGTCATGTGATAACCAATATTCTCTGAACGACTCGTGGAACGCTCGATCCAGCGGACGCGACTGGCCTTCTCTTCCGCCGTGGTATCCGGCGTCACCGCAAAGGAAATGCTATCCACCACGCATTCGTCGCAGTAACACATCGGACAAACCGAACGACAGGCGAAACAACGAATACAGCGTTCGAATTGGCGATTCCAAAAATCCCAGCGTACCGGCTGTGTACCCGTCGCCTGCTCAAAACGAGTCAGAGCGGCGAATGGGGCGGCCAGCGTGCGCGCCTTCTCCTCGCCCAATATTACGTTATTCATCTTGGGGAAGGGATTACGACACTCCAAACAACGATCCGCCATTACCTCACGAGCAGCCAATCGCTGCTCACCGTCTGCCGTGGTGAATACAAAATCTTCACCCGCAAAAGCCGCACTCTCCAATCTTTCCACATCGACGCCAATCGGATGGTGGGCGAGTTTCCGCGTATCCAACACCCCGATCGTCTCGCACGAGACGCCGATAATATAAACGTCTTCGCGTTTAAAATAATTTTCCTGCAGCAACACTACAATCGCACGCGCATCACAACCCTTGGCCACAATCGCAATCGGCTTCTCGGGGTGTTGATGCTTATGGGCAAGCTGCTTGCGGTCTTCGACCAAATACAGGGCTAGGTTGTGAACACAAGTGGGGTCCCAAACCAGACTACTCGCTTCGTCAGGCCGGGTAATCACCACCGGTTCCGCCGCCATGCCCCGGCTACCACGCCGATAGCCGATTACCGCACGCACCTCCCCGTTGGCAAGAAGATCCCGGGCTCGGGTACGGAGGTCCTGGGGATTAATCATGGGCGTTGTGCCTTTAGCTTGTCCTGTGGCCCAAGGGGTCGCAGATCTTCAACAAAATCCTTGACGATCTTGGCAAACTTAGTACCCTCAGCGGCCGACACCCAGGACATACGAAAACGTGCCGGCTCAACCCCGACGAACTGCAACAGTTCATTGACCAGGTACAACTTACGCCGGGCGTAATAATTACCTTCCAGGTAGTGACAATCACCAATGTGGCAACCAGACACCAACACGCCATCAGCGCCTTTGTTAAAGGCCGAAAGAATGTATTGCGGTGACACGCTGCCCGAACACATCACGGTGATCGGTGTCGCATTGGCAGGATATTGGATACGCGACACCCCCGCCAAGTCGCTCCCCGCCGAAGAACACCACTTACACAAGAATGCGACGATCTTTGGTTCGTATTGGGTTTGTTGTTGTTCAGGCATAATTTGAAGGATGACAGATGGAGTTAAACAATTACACGCGACTAACAATTACCAGCCCTGGTCAAAGAAGTTCTGTGCCTTATGACTTTATCTCGACAAACCATCAGCGAACCAAATCGAGAAATTGTAAACGCCCCAGAGGAAAAATACGCCCCTCGCTTCTCACAACTTCTCGCTACGATGATCGTCCCAGCTCTCGTCAGAAAGCCAACACCGCGCCGATCATCTCCAACATCTGCAATGGCGTAGCGTTCTTCACCTCGATGGCAGCGCGCACACAAGTCGCCGTGCAGGTACCGCAACCTTCGCAGAGCACATCATTGACCACCGCTTTACCATTCGCCAGGTGAATTGCCTTATAGGGGCAGGCATCGACGCACATCTCACAACCAGTGCAAAGTCGCGACCGTACCCGAGCCACCATCGGAGAATGAGTAAGCTTCGGCTGGGAGAGTAGAGTAATCACCTTGGCCGCCGCAGCACTCGCCTGTGCCACCGTCTCAGGAATATCCTTCGGCCCCTGCGCCGCACCCGCCAGGAAAATACCTGCCGTGACACTCTCGACCGGTCGCAATTTAGGATGCGCCTCAGCCAAGAAACCGTCTTTGTCGCGCCCAATTTTGAGAGTCTTGGCGGCCTCGGCAGTACCTGCGGACGGTTGCATTGCCAACGCCAACACCACCATATCAGCGTCGATCTCTACGTTTTGTCCCGAGATCGTATCCGTGCCGTAAACCCGAACCTTTCCATTTTCCTCATAGATCTTGGAAACACGACCACGCAAATAGAGGGTCCCATCATCCTCCATGGTGCGCTGCACAAACTCCTCGTAGCCCTTACCACCGGAACGAATATCGATGTAGAAGACGTAGGCGCGTCCATCCGGCACATGATGCTTATACAACCGCGCATGTTTCGCGGTGTACATGCAACAAATCTTCGAGCAATAGGCACAATGCCGGGCCGGATCACGTGAGCCAACGCACTGAATGAACACTACATCTTTCGGTTCACGATGATCGGAGGGGCGCAACACCTTGCCCTTGGTAGGACCAGACGCCGAACACATCCGTTCGAATTGCAAACCATCGAGCACATTCTCGATCTGACCATGACCATACTCGCCGAGATTATCTTGACCGTAGAGGTCAAAACCAGTGGCGACAACTACGGCTCCGACCTCTTCAATTACGGTGCGAGGCTGCATGTCGTAATCAATGGCGCCCGCATCACAGACATCCTTGCACTTACCGCAAACTACCGGATTGAGCCCCAGACAAGAACTCTCATCAAGTACATAGCTCGCGGGAATCGCTTGAGCATAGGGAATAAATATGGCACGGCGCGCAGTCAGTCCCAAATCATACTGATTAGGCACCACCACTGGGCAGACCTTGGAACAATCGTCGCAGATCTTGCACTTCTCTGGGTCGACGTAGGTGGCCTTCCGCAGAATCTTAGCGCGGAAATTACCGACATAACCCGCAACCTCCTGCACCTCACTGGAGGTCATCAACGTGATCTTCGGATGGCGCGAAACCTCGACCATCTTAGGCGAAAGGATACACTGCGAACAGTCCAGCGTCGGGAATGTCTCGGACAATTGGATCATGTGTCCGCCGAGGGTGGCCTGCTTTTCTACCAGCACCACCTCGTAGCCGGAATTCGCCAGATCAAGGGAGGCCTGGATCCCAGCAATACCACCACCGATCACCAATACCCGCCGCGTAACGCCAATACCAATCGGCTCTAGCGGGACATTGCGTCCCACGCGCCGCACCGCACTCCGGGAGATCTTAATCGCCTTCGCGGTCGCCTGGTCACGATCCTTATGTACCCAGGAACACTGCTCACGAATATTGGCG
The DNA here is from genome assembly GCA_963575655.1 of Gammaproteobacteria bacterium. Taxonomy (NCBI): domain Bacteria; kingdom Pseudomonadati; phylum Pseudomonadota; class Gammaproteobacteria; species Gammaproteobacteria bacterium. Next base: position 5,500 of record CAUYTY010000222.1, read on the forward strand.
ATTTCACAGGTGAAGTCATTCAGACCTGCTGACTTAGCGTTCTCGCGGAACGTCTTTTCGTGCAGATTCGGGGAACAACAAGAAACTACAACACTGTCAAGGTTGTTTTCTTTAATCGCCTGAATGACCGCCTTCTGGCCCGGGTCCGAGCACATATAGACATAATCCCGGGCGCAAACCACAGACTCCTCGTTGGCCATTTCCTTAGCCACCTTGGAGACATCCACCGTGGCGGCGATGTTGTTGCCACAGTGGCAGACGAAAACGCCGGTGCGCTTTTTAGTCATAGTGCAACAGAACCTTTTTACCAGGGGGCGGTCTGAACTTTACTCTAAAAGGATAACGCCACAGGATCAACACCAAAATATTAAAAGATTCTTGCTTTCAGATCTGAAAGAAAAATACTCTAATATTTCCGCCTTTCATTTTTGTCTTACGTCAGGATTTCTGTGCTGCAGCCCTTTCGGCTACAGCCAAGAGTCCATGGTCATATCCCTTTTCAAAAGCCTTGATGTTGATCTTCAAAAACCGAGCAGGAACCAAACCCGGCAAGGCCTTTTTCATCGCATCGGCCGTAACTACCCCAGTCACCGCAGTAAGAAAACCCAGCGCTACCAGGTTGGTAAACAAACGATTACCCAATCCCTCGGCAAAACGTGTCGCCGGTACCCGGAACATCGCCAGCGTGGGATGTTCGGAGCGAGGCTTCACCAGATCCTCATCGATCACCAGAACTCCACCTTCGGGCAATTCGCTGTGATACTTTTCATAGGCTTCCTGCGACAACGCCATCAGCACCGCTGGCCGAGTGATATAGGGATACAGGACTCGGTCATCGGAAACCACAAGTTGCGCCGAACAAGCACTCCCGCGCGCCTCCGGCCCAAAACTCTGGGTCATGGTGGCAAACTTATCGTCGTAGAGTGCCAGCGCCTTGCCGGTAATTAGGGCACAACGAATAATGCCCTGGCCACCGAATCCTGAGAATCTGATCTCCGTGGTGCTCATGCCACTGCCGCTCCCTGCTGCGCGGCTTTCTGCTCTTCTTCCGCCTTTTTCTCGGGCTCGGTCTTGCCGTAAAGCTGATAATCGTCACCGATCACCTTGGCATTACAACGATTAACCGCATCCAAATAGGTGGGCTTCTCGCGGTCGATGAACTTACCTACGACGATCTTCCCCTGGAAATCGATAGACGTTTCCCGAGTATCGGCACCATGCTTAATCACCGCATTATTTTGGTAATACTGCAGAGTATCGACTCCATCACCCAAGCGATTGCGACGGAGATACAGGGTGGTACACGGCGCAATCACCTCGATAAAAGAAAAGCCGCGTTTCTGCAGTGCCTCCTCGATCGATTGAGTGACATTGCGCGAATGCAGCGAGGTCCAACGAGCGACATAGGTCGCACCCGCCGCGTCGGCCAAAAACGGTAAACTGAACGGATACTCGTAATTACCGTAGGGGGTGGTCGAGGCATTAGCGGTGGTCGGCGTAGTCGGCGTCACTTGACCACCGGTCATACCGTAGGTGAAATTGTTCACGCAGATCACCACCAAATCCATATTGCGCCGTGCGGCATGGATGAAGTGATTGCCTCCAATACCTGTCAGGTCACCATCACCGCTAAACACCACTACCTTAAGTTCCGGGTTAGCCAGTTTCAGACCGGTAGCAACAGGAATTGCACGACCGTGCGTTGCATGGATCGAATCGAAATTTACATAACCCGCAACGCGACCGGAGCAACCAATCCCCGAGACCACGGCTAATTTATCTTGATCGATCTTGCTACGTTTAACCGCTTCGGCAAAACAGGTGACCACTGAACCGATCCCGCAACCTGGACACCAGATATGAGGCATCCGTTCGGTACGGAGCATGCTGGTCATGGCATTGTCCGCCCCACCGGGAGAGGAAGGCGTTGCGCCCTGGGCATTATCGTTCATTGGCAAGCTTCCTCAATCGCTTTGAGAATAACCCGGGGGTCATGGACCGCACCACCGCAATGGTTGACGCTAACCACTTTACAGCGACCTGCAGCACTCCGCTCAACCTCGCGGACCATCTGACCATAATTGATCTCTGGCACCACGATCGCCTTGACCTTATCGGACAATTCACGAATCCGCCGTTCGCAGAACGGCCACACCGTAATCAGACGCAATGAACCGACTTTAAGCCCTTTCTCGCGTGCCTCCTGAATTGCCCGCACGGCAATTCGCGAGGTAATCCCGTAGGAAACTACAACGACCTCAGCGCCCTCAACCTGATCCTCTTCAAGACGAATGATCTTATCCGCATTACCGTTGATCTTCTCAATCAGGTGGGTCACTACAATCTTATTCTGCTCCGGCGTCATGACCGGATAACCACGCTCGTTGTGCGTCAGACCGGTGATATGAAAACGATAACCATCGCCGGCGCGCACCATGGGATGACCGCCCTGGCAATCAAATCCATAGGGACGGAAATCCTTCTTCGGGCCCTTGTAGAAATTACGCTCCACTACCCTGATCTGGTCAGCGGGCGGAATGACCACCTTTTCGTGCATATGACCGACGGTTTCATCGGTCATAATGAATACTGGGGTACGATAGATCTCCGAAAGATTGAAAGCCTCAATCGTAAGATCAAAACACTCCTGCGGGCTATCGGGGGAAAGCGCGATAATGTTGTAATCACCATGCGACCCATAACGCGCTTGCATCATATCCTGCTGCGCGGTAAGTGTCGGCAACCCGGTCGAGGGACCACCACGCTGAACGTTGGCAATCACCATCGGGGTCTCAGTCATTACGGCAAGACCGATATTTTCCATCATCAACGAAAAACCGGGACCGGAGGTCACCGTCATTACTTTTTGACCACCCCAGGCGCCACCAATCAGTGCGGCAATGGAGGCAATCTCGTCCTCCATCTGGATGAACATTGCACCTACTTCGGGGGCACGCTCCGAGAAAAGCTCGGCGGTCTCGGTCGAAGGCGTAATCGGATAGCCGGCGAAGAATCGGCAACCCGCCGCCAATCCACCCTCGGCAATGGCGTGGTCACCGTCCATGAAATGGGGGCCGGCATCGACTCCCTTGGGGTCAGCAGCGACGATATTCACATTCCTAACTCTAAAAGGGCGTGTTTTATGGGGCGGATTGGACCCGTTGGCAATTTGGTCTACTCACCAAAAACCAACGCACCACTGTCCGAAGACGAGACACAATCTTCTTCATCTGTAAATCTAAAGTACCCTAACCTAATCTAAAATTTTTATGATTCTTGACAAAAACCAAACCCATCAATCATCTGCGTCACGAGTCACAGTAATCGCGAACTCGGGACAAATCAATTCGCAAAATGTGCAATTGCGACAATTATCGGGAACCTTGACGTAGGGTGGATGATAACCCTTAGCGTTGTATTCCACGGCAATATCCAGCACATTGGTCGGGCAAAACTGAACGCAAAAACCGCAGCCCTTGCACCAATTCTTATTGATCTGGACCTTGCCCAAGATCGGTTTGAGATCACCGAACAGCATACCGTCTTTTCCTCAGACCAGACCCCGTCCCGCTAAAACGGGCCGTGGATCGATGTGATGGAGGTTGAAGTGCAATGCAGATTCATCACACCCCAATGCGATCGCCATCAACTGCGTGAAATAGAGCACGGGCAGTTGTTGGAGGTCCGGATTAAGTCGCCGAGCATCTTCCTGTCGGTGGTCAAGATTGTGAGCGCAGAGCGGACAGCTTACTACGACCACATCGGCGGTATCTCCGTGGGCCGAGGTCATGATCCGATTCGTACGTCCGGCAATAATCTCAGGTCGAGCCACTGTGTGATATGCACCACAACACTCGGTCTTCAACGCAAAAGGAACTGGAGTAGCCCCAAGCGCCGCAACCAGATTCTCCATGACCGTTGGGTTTTCAACATCATCAATCGCAACTTCCTTGGGACGCACCAACAGGCAGCCATAGTAGCAGGCCACACGCAATCCCTTGAGGGGTCGCTTTACCTGTTTGGTGAGTTTCTCGAAACCGATACGATCACGCAGGATCTCCAGAAGATGCAGAACATCGACATCCCCCGCGTATTTCGTTGACTCCAGCGACAAAAACTCATTGATAGTAGCGAGTGCCGCAGCGTTCTCACGCACATGCTGATTAGCGCGCTTGAGCGTGTTGTAACACATCGCGCACGAGGTCATAAATGCGCTGGCCGCTTCCTCTTTGGCACGAATCAGATTAGTGATCGGCGCCACGCGATGGATAAGGTCGTCGGAGGTCAATCCATGGACCGTGCCACAACAATTCCAGCGATCTAATTCCTTAACTTCCACGTCCAGACGCGCCATCGCTGCTACCGTGGACTCGTCAAAGTTCTTGGCGTGGTTCTTCAGGGTACATCCGGGATAGTAGCTAAGCTTCATTGGTCTGCCTCAATTCCCTTTTAGGAGGTCAGCTTGCGCATACTGCTGATCAAAGCAATCGGCGGTAGCGCAGCGATAGTTTCTGGGGACAACTCTGCAATATGCAGTCGGTCTAAGCGCTCATTGGTACGCAACATAATCTCGCGCACGGCCTCAATGACCTCAGCGATCCGCACCCCTTTGGGACAGCGCGTATTACAGGTCATACAAGACACACAGGTCCAAGGAGCATTTGACGCCTGCAATTGCTCACGCATGCCAAGCTGAACCATACGGATAATCTGATTCGGGAGGATGTCCATATGGTCCGACATCGGACAACCTGCCGAGCAGTTACCGCACTGATAGCAAGAGAGCAGTTTCTGACCACTAATCAGTTCGACCTGGGCCACAAAGGAACTGCTCAGGCGTGCTGGGGAAATGCGTAAGGGTGTTATCATGGGGCCTCGCGGCGCACGGTCAGAATTTGCCGTCCAATCGGAATTCCGGCGCATCAAGCCAGATTCCCACGTTCAACACACTGTCAAGCTGTGTTTGCAGAAAATCGTAATGGAAACGTTCTTCCTCAGCCAGAGTATGAATCATCTCAAGCTTCACCGGGTCATCGGTGCGATTCCTCAATCCCTCAAAGAACTGGATAGCACGCCGTTCCAACTCCATCGCCAGACGTAACGCCTGGGTATCATCCGCCACCGCACTATGACCACGCGCCACGATAGCGGCTTCAAGCTGATCAATTATGCTTGAGGAACGAGGATTAGCGGCCTCCGCAGCGGAAAGTCGCTCCCACTCCGATTCCCCGATCAGGCCCGCGAACAACGCACCTATTTCGGCTATGTGTCCCTCTTCCTGCTCGGCAAGACGCAGAAACATCGCCTTCCCACGGGGGTGGTCCGTCGCTTCAGCGGCACGCCGGTAAAAGTGTTGACCGTTCAGCTCAAGACCAATCGCACTCTGCACCAATTCGAGCAGACCGTCACTTGGTTGACTCATGCCGCCTCCGCCCGCTGCGCCTCTGCATGAAGACGATTGTACAGCACCGAACTTCCCGGAAGCGATTGAGTATTACGCGCCAATTGACGCTTCTTGACCTCTGCGGGCGCATACGACGGCAACAGAATCGGAGTCACCAAATTGGTTTGGATTCCCGCCTCTGCCAATTCCTTTTCGTAGACCTCCAGATGGCTCAAGGTGAGCTGCCCCGAGGTTACCTGCCGGGCATACTCAGCGGCATAGCGACCGGCACGCTGCCCAAATACGTTGTAATCCAGCACCGAATTACCCATCAGACGATTACGACCATGCACCCCGCCACTGGCCTCACCAGCGACATAAAGACCGGGCAGATCGGTCTCACAACGTTCATTGATCTCAACACCGCCGTTTTGATAATGTAACGACGGATAGATCAAGATCGGTTCTTGGGTAATATCGATCTTATAACGCAAAAACTGGTGGTGATGGGCGGCAAAATGATGAGCGACGTAACCCGCGCCATTCAATTGATCAATGATTGGCACATCCAACCACACACCGACTCGACCCGAAGGTGTCTCAATACCACCGCCGTTCAATCGACACTCACGAATAATGGCCGAGGCCTCAATGTCGCGCGGCTCACGCGGGAAGACAAAGAGTTCGCCGTCTTTATTCACGGGTTGACCACCGGCGCCACGGACCTTCTCGGTAATGAGGAAGCCAGCAATCTGCTCAGGGAAGGCCGCCCCCGTGGGGTGATACTGGACAGAATCCATGTACATCAACTTAGCGCCCGCACGATAGGCCATCACAAGGCCATCACCGGTCGCACCGTAATGATTGGTGGTGTCAAATCCACGGATATGCAGGCGTCCAAAACCACCGGTAGTAATTACCGTAGCCTTGGCCTTGACAACAAAGAATTCTTCGCTATCCATGCTATAAAGTATTGCACCAGCGCAACGACCGGTATCGTCGCGGATCAACTCAACGGCTGGCATGAATTCTTTAACAGTAATCATGTCGGGGTGATTACGCACCTCATCCATCAGCGTGCGCATAATCATCGCACCGATATGGTCGCGACACGACAACATCCGCTTACGCGAGGTGCCCCCTCCATGCAAGACCTGGAGAGAACCGTTGGCCTCTTTGTCCCAAACTACGCCCAGCTCTTCGAGCCACTGCACCACTTTCGGCGCATCTTCAGTAAGTGCCTTGACCAGTTCGGGCTTATTCGCAAAATGACCGCCACCAATGGCGTCTAAGTAATGCCGGGTAGGTGAATCGGTCGGCGACACCGCCGCCTGCATACCGCCCTCAGACATCATCGAATTGGCATCACCAATTCGCAATTTGGTAGCGATCACGGAACGCATCCCGTGCTCTTGCATGGCCACCAAGGCGGCACTACAACCAGCACCACCGCCGCCAATAATCAACAAGTCGGTCTCAATATCTGGCCGGCTAAGATCCACCTGCTCAGAACGTAACCAAGAATGGGACTCGAGGAGATCAGCGACCTCGGTAGTTAACGTCTCACCGCGATTTGGACCAACGCGCACCGTGCGGCGGGCATCTGGTTTAAAATCGGGATGGAACCCATCAAGAACTGCGCTACGTTCCGCAGCATTCATGAGTGGGAAAACGGGAGCAGACTTCCTACCCAGCTCCAGGCGCGCAGGACGCGTCTGAATTACCTTGCGTAGCGATTCCGCCATGTACTCTGGATACATTCAGTTTTCTCCCGACCCGTTACTCGGAATCACGCGCATAGTAGCGCTCCGAAAGGGCCTCACGACCCATCGCCATCAATTCTGCGTATTCAGCCTCATAGCGGCCTGCCGCAACCGCCTCCACCCGTTCCGCCAATTCCGGACTTTCCTTGCTCAGGTAACGACCGTAAAGGCGTTTAGCGAGGGTAGCCACCAAGGGCTGGGTAATTTCAGCCGGACAGCGCAACATGCACAGACCACAGGCAACACAGTAATAAGACAAGTCCATTACTGCGGCAATGTCACCCCGCTTGGCGGCCTGAACGTAATCCATCACCCGAATGTCTTGCGGACAAGACCTAGTGCAGGTATTACAAGCGACACAGCGGAATACCACCGGGTAGATTTGCTGGATGGCGCTGACGTTCGGTTTTAACTTCCCGAGATCGTAAACCACCTTCTCAGCCGGAACCGATGGGATCTGGGCGAGAGTCATTCCCTCCTCGACCATGGTCGTACAGGCCAAACCGGTACGGATCTTATAGTCACCAACCAATCGATAAATCGTCGCGCAGGCACCGCAATAACCTTCGCGACAACCAGCGCCACGAATGATCTGGTGACCTGCATATTCAATGGCACCCATGATAGTGGCCGTGGCGGGCACTTCATAGGCTTTACCCATGACATAGACAGTTACCTTGCGATCCCGCACCGAATCGCGCGTAGCGCTATTCTGCGAAGCTGGCAGACTGTCAGAAGCAGTAGCCGATGCGCTTGCTATCCCCATGCCTTATACCTGTCAAAAAATGACGGATGTAGCGACCACCTCCCCCCAAACAATAAGGAGCAGGCGACTAATTTTCGCCAAAAACCTCCCCCCCAAGCTCCATCAACTCGACTTTTACAAAATCCTGACTTTACCAGAAGAGAACTCAGCGTACGGCTCATCGAGGGTAGGAGCAATCTAATACGTAATCGGCGCCAAAACAACACGTTCGTTTCTGCGGTATTTAACGATAATCAAAACCAGAACGAACCCACCAAACACACGCCATTACCTCCATTCACTACGCCATTATTCTTGCGAACGAATCGAACTGCTATCAGTAAATTCCAGAATAGACACTAGGATTAGTCTGGCACAAAAACAGTATCGTGGACCTTGTCCTACCCCACAGACCATTCACTATCACCATCAATATTCGTTGGTTGCCTTACTTCAAGAACAGTATCTAATAGCCAAATACAGCACGCGGTTTTTCTCGACAATTCCAGTTGTCACCAATTCGTCATCTCGGCACAAAAGACAACAACCCGCCGACCATAGTAGAGACTGGCTGACGAGCTTTGTCTCCGAACATACCCCGGACGCTGGTATCGTTTATTAGGATGATCCAAACGGCTAGCCCTCCGTCATTCCGGTAGGGAATACCGGAATGACGGTTTAACCGTTTATTGGATATAACAACTTGGATTAGAGTTACTAACCCAAGTTACTACCTATGCGGTGAGAAACGAAAAGGCCCCTCTCCCGGAGTGAGAGGGGAAAAAAGCTCGCTAGGTAGCAACTTGGGTTACCACTCTAGGAAACAAAGGTACATTGCGAGGCCGCAGTGCGTGTATCCATGTTCCGCCCACGATTAATGTGATCGTCGATCTCTCCCGCACAACCAACCATACGTCCATACAGGAAGGCGGTAAAGGCAGCGGTTTCCATGGCATCCGGCGAGAAATCTCCAGAGCAATAGCGCGGCCAGAGCAGCTTGAGCAACAACGCGGCAATCACGGCGTCGATATTGACGCAGAACACATTTGCCGTCACGCCATTGTCATAAAGCGACTGAACCAGGGTGTTGTAGAAATCGTGGAAGACGTTGACCTCACCACGCTCCTTAAACAAATTCGCCAGGTATACCTCGCGCGGGTCTTTATTGACGAGCTGCCCCTTGAATACCGGATGATTGACGCCCGGGATGTTACGCACCCCCTCGCCTACCCCCTTCCTCGCCTTCTTCTCGGTGCCAAAGGCAACCGCGAATTTCTTGGTCATCCCCGCCAGATCCATTCCATGATTGGGATCGCCCGCATCCTTGAGACCACTAGTGCAGAACTGATCCACCAAGAACTGGATACCCTCATAGCCGTTACCACCATGCGCAAAACCGGTATGGGTCATAAAGCCGATCATGGCCTTATTGATCTGTACTCGTTCGGGAGTTTCTGGACCATCCGCCGATACCGCCCCCTTGGCCCCTTGTGCCGAGATGGTACCCACGCCATTGGAAATAATCAGACCCAGCAGCACCTGGAATGGGAATAATTTCTCAGGCGTGGGGTTCTCACCCAATAGAGCCAGATAGGCAATTGAGGTAGCCGACCAACCATTCACCAGATCTTTATTGGATACGCCACGGAAGCTATCGGGCTGGTGATGCGATGAATTTACTGAGGCCCCGATGATTACCGAGAAGAGACGCACGTACCAGGGCAAATTACGGGCTGTAGTGCGCGTAATCTTTTTACGGATTAATGCACTCCAACAGATCGTCGTGGTCACGGCGGCCAACAACGCATCTGCCGTTGGATGCCCATCAAGCGTCTTCAAATAATCAACAAACGCGGATCTAGCACCACGCGCCGCCAGGCCAACCAAAATTGCCTCAGCCTTGGGATCCGGGGTACTGCTCACCAATTTCTTCAGGTGACGAGGGAGCGGGCGGATGACAGAGAAATCAAAACCCACCTGATCACCAACCTGTAGCCCGGAATGACCAAAGAGTTCGATCAAAACATCCGCAGCATCGCGCGCAGCCTCTACCCGAGCCGGACCGACCGCCGCGCAGGCTGCCGACAATACGGTGTTGGGTGAATTGTCAGCAGCACGCACTGCATCCGCGACACCAATAATGGCGTCGCCATGCAGATTGACCCCAGCAGCCACCACCGTGTTAAACAGGGCGTTGTCATTATCGTCGTTGTGCTCATGGATCAGCGCCAGACAATAATTGGACTCCAGAGGATAACGGGCGGTATCCAAAATCGATATACCACTGACCCTGGTCACCTGACTCTTGGCGTCCATGATGGAACTACCCGAGCGGTCCTTCATCGCTTCACGCGGGAAGACTGCGCCAACCTGCTTGGTTAATTCGGCAATCTGGTCACGATAGGGCTGGATGGGTTCGACCAGCGGAATATCCAATTCGGGAGGAACGGGTAGACCCTGATTATCACCAAACCAGGGCTTGAGCGTCAGGTCACCCTCAGGCGCAAAGTCCGGATCAACCCCATTGAGCTTCATCACGGCAGTCATTGCCTCCGGGATGTGCGCAATATTGGTCACTACCGCGCCGCGCTTGGAGACAATCGGCATTTCCGGGGTATAGATCCCATCGACCTTAAGGAGATCTTGGAACCATTTTTCCTTGGCCTCTGCATTATCACCGCTCCCCGCCATCGCACCCGCATGACCAATAGCCCGGGTTAGTTTAGCCTTCCAACGCCCAACCACGCAGGCAATTAGTGGCTTATTAATCTCCAGGCTCTGTTCGTAGTAACCACCGGGCTCAATGTACATCACCGCCGATTTCGTGCGGGAGTCATTTTCCAAAGCGTGGACAAACTCCGCAGGCGCGTAATGGATATAAAGATCCTTACCCGAGGAGATTGAAGTAGTGGTACCCCAGCCACCAGAGACCAGATAACTGGCAATGGTGGTAGTAAAGTTTCCAGAATTAGAGTAGATCGCTACCGAACCTTTCTTTAGCGTTTCGCTAGGATTATCACCACCGAGTGCGCCACCGATGCGAATATGATTCCAAGAATCGGCGATACCCAGGCAATTCGCGCCAAAAACGTCAACCTTACGCTGCTGGGCCAATGCCCGAATCTCACGGGCATCATGCACTGATACTTTTTCGGTGAGGATGACGATCTTGGTGAGGTCTGGATTGACCCGCAGTAACTCAAACACCCCGTCCCGCACCGCCGCCGGCGGCAAATACACCACCCCGACATTAAACTTGTGACCGGCATCCAGCCCTTCTCGAACATTGTTGTAGACCGGGATACTGCCAATCTTTGTCTCTAAAACTTCACCACGACGCCCTGGGGAGGTCCCGAATACCACGTTGCCGCCCGAATAGGAGTGGCTAACGGGGGTTACCGTCCGCGATTCGTTACCCAAAATATTCAACACGCACACCCGATCCTCGGACGTGGCGAGTTCGGCCAGCGAATTGGCGCCAACAAAGAAATTCTTGAACTTGTTTTGCGTATTCATTACAGGTTCCCCTTATGCGGCCACGCCCAGTTTCTTAGCGAGCATCTCACGTCCACCCGCCTTCATCCACTTATCAGCGGCTTGGGCGTAACGCACCACATCGGTCATGGCCGAATCAAAGGCAAAGATACGATAGGGCAACCCCAGCGCATCCACCACATCCTTAAAGGCCAACAGTCCTCTCGACAGATTAGGCCCACCACGACCGATCACCACATAGATGGGAACCGGCCCGTGCGCGTTGAAATATTCACGGAGGGCGTCGGCCATCGCTCGGAAGGTAACAAAGATATCTGTATTATTGGCCTTACCACCGATCACAAACAGCACGTTGGTCTGCTTCAACCAATGCTTCAGGCAAATACGCATCACTTCGCGCATCTTCTCATAGGGTGGATTGCCGCCAAAATCCGACGAGATAATGGCATCATCGCCCAGAAATTCCGTCACCAACGAATTAGCCCCCCCCCCCAAAGGTGGGCGCCAGAATTGTCCCATTGGGATTGATCACCGAGACATCCGACTGACCCTGATAGGTACGGAGCTGGTTGATCTCCTGCTCGAAACTGGAATAATCCACCGCAAACAAGTCGTTAGGTAGGTGTAACCGCTTGACTCGGGGGTCATCGCGATCGAAACCACACTTGAAATCACAGGCAACCGGGGTCAATGAGCCTGGACGCTTTTGGCTCATCCGGATCGGATTCAGTTCCAACGTGGTCATGCCGTAGTGGTGGAATAGATCCCACAGCTTGGGCAAATTCTGCGCCAATGGCGAGATGATCTCACGTGGGGCATTGATATCCGAAAGAGCATTGGTGATAACGAAAGACTTGAGACCCGTTAGTGGGTCAAAGGGGATATTGGCGACCTGATCCTTGGGAAGTTCTTCAATCGCGATACCGCCACGGTGGGTAATCGTAATGGTCGGGGCCCGAAAGCGTGTCGAATCGCTAATCGAGAAATAGACTTCGTGTTCCGCCGGAACCGCCCCTTCAAAGGTTACGCCTCGCGACTTGTAAACATTATTGCCTACGCGATGCTCAGCAAAATAGAGGCGCTCCTTTTCCTTAATCGCCGTTTTGAGATCCTGCGCACGACCGATTAATCCCGCCTTACCTTTCTTACCAATACCGCCCTGAAAGTTTGGTTTGACGAACACTGCGCCACAGCGCGCGATCAAGTCCTTGATCTCGTGATCAGCCGCCTCTGGACCCAATACATCGGCCCGCGGAAAATCGACGATATCAAGGAGCTTCGCGCCATAAAGTAACCCACTGATATTCATGAATTATGCCCCATTACGTCAAATGGATTTTGGTATTCTTGATGACAGCCCTTTCACCCAGTCCATACAACAGACCAAGCCTATCCTGCCAACGTTGCGCTACTCATGCGGTAGCAACCACACCCAACCTATCAACACCGCACCTACCATCACAATCCACAAGGACAATGGCAGGACTACTCACCCAGAAACCGAGAGATTTTGTATAGAATTTTGCAGATTCTAGGCAGCACTGGGGATTTTTTTATGGAACCAGGAAACACCCCAAAGCCCATCTATCGACAGCTATCCACAGCAAGTCAATAAGTTACGCAACAACTCCGAGAGCTTCAATAACCCGTAATTGTTATGTAACATCATTCGCTTCAGGAAATCAACTCAATCGGCCTATGGGGAAATTAACTGATTAAATAACTCAAAAATCGCCCCGAAAAATTCTAAAAACCATTTATTATCATATATTTATATCTGCTTTCGGGGCAGTTGAACGGGTGTAGATAACTTTACTGGGGCTTCCCGCAACAGCCATTCCACCAAAATCAAAGGTTAGCCTCATAATAATCAGTCAGTTACCGCAAGTTCTGGACGGACGGAAACCACTATATATAATGAGAACTTATGGATCAGCCTATATAATAATTTTATAGGGAATCCTGAAATAGCCCTACTCAAGCAGATCGAAAAGTGGGGATTCGCTCCAACCCTAGCTTTGCGTTATCTTCACCCGAGCTGTTTAGCCCCTCGCCCTTATTCAAGGAGGGGATAGAGTCCCAATGAAAGGCTTGGAACCCCATTGATTCCAAGAAGGTTTGCCTGGGGGCAAGGGAGCTAAAAACTGCATCTTGATTTAAGGACAATATCGGACTATCTTGGACCTTATGTCCAAAATATACCACCCATTCAGAATTTGCCAAAAAAGTCGGCGTGACAACACGAACACTGCGTCGCTGGGAGGGCGATGGAAAATTGGTTGCGAAACGTCGTCCCAGTGGTCATCGATATTATGATGAATCTGATGTCCGCTCTTATCTTGGCGCTAAGGAGCAGGAGTCAGTCACCCCGGGCTAAAGCCCGAGGCTTGTGAAAGCAAGCCCGAGATTGACCAGCCTTAGTCCGAGAAATCGGACTACGTTGCAACGAAGTACAAGACTCACCTTGGGGCGCTTCCTCAACTCCAAGCTCTGAAAGCAGCAGAAGCAGACACGCGACGGGTACGCACGAAACGGTCTGCTGCAAGGTTCGCAAGAATCGAAGCTGCGTTGCAACATTGGCGAGGGGAGCGAGCCGAAAGGCTCCGTCACTAGGCGCGTAAGCGCATTTTTTGAGAAGCAAAATGGCCGTTTTTGTATTAGACAAACATTAGACCTTATCGGAAACCCCCTACCTAGCTCTGCCGGACAACGCAACCTCATGATTTATATTGACTGTGGTGGGTGATGAGGAGGTTTCCGATAAGGTCTATTATCGGAAACCTCACCCCCCGCCCCCCTCTCCTTAACAGGAGAGGGGGAGAATTATTCCGTTGTTATGCTTAACTCCTCGACGGAACAGGCAAAAAATCTCCCTCTCTCCTGTTAAGGAGAGAGGGTCGGGGGGTGAGGTTTTGGGTTTCCGATAATGTCTAATATCTAACCTATTCTGTTTAATAGACCTTATCGGAAACCCCCTACCTAGCTCTGCCGGACAACGCAACCTCATGATTTATATTGACTGTGGTGGGTGATGAGGAGGTTTCCGATAAGGTCTATTATCGGAAACCTCACCCCCCGCCCCCCTCTCCTTAACAGGAGAGGGGGAGAATTATTCCGTTGTTATGCTTAACTCCTCGACGGAACAGGCAAAAAATCTCCCTCTCTCCTGTTAAGGAGAGAGGGTCGGGGGGTGAGGTTTTGGGTTTCCGATAATGTCTATTGAATCCGACGTACTCAAAGACAAAAATCAGTGCCGAGCAAAACTTCGAGCTATCGCCGAGAACACTCGTAATAACCGTAAGCGCCAACACATACTCAAATACAATCTTGGCCGCAAGAAAAAACAGCGTCATGCAAAAATAATAAAGACTCAGATTCGTGATAAAGTTTACCAGGCGGTTCATGCCGTTGTTGATAAAGCTAGTGTGATAGTAGCGGAAGATTTGACCGCTCAAATGAGTGGCAAGAATTTTGGTAGAAATGTGAATCGTCGTTTGGCGAATTGGACCAAAGGCATCATCGCCGAGGCGATTGAGAATGTATCCCAGCGTAGAGGTTCTACGTTGGTTCTCGTTAATCCTGCTTATACCTCACAAATGGATTCTCGGAGCGGCTGTTTACTAGGTAGCCGCAAAGGGGATCAATTTCACTGTTTCGACGGGGTGGTTTTGCAGGCGGATGAGAACGCTGCGCGAAACGTTTTAGCAAGACTTCACGATCCGGGGATAGATCGATGGACGCCTTTCAAGAAGGTGAAATCTATATTGCTAGAACGGACCGAGCGCCTCCGGTTGAGACTGTCCAACCAGGACTCCAGTTGCAGGCCGACAAACCTATCAACGGAGAGCTAAATATCTAAAAATCTGGATGTCCAAGTTTGTTCGGGTTTTTAGAAGCAGATAGCTTGATAAACGGCGCAATCCTTTAACTTAACTCTGTTAATCACGTTCCATCCCTAGAGAAAACCGGAGAGTATGCATGAAACCGATGAATTTGACGGAAAAGATACTTGTCGCACACTTGGTTGGCGGTAGTGAATTACCGCCGGCAGGTGAGGTAATAACAATTCGGATCGACGAAGCCTTTACCCAGGATGCTACCGGGACCATGGCCATGCTTCAGTTGGAAGCCATGGGTGTCAAGCGAGTCAAACCGTTGTCGGTCAACTTTGTTGACCACAGCATGATGCAGTCGGGCTTTCGCAACCCAGACGACCACGAATACCTGCGTACCGTATCGCAGAAGCTCGGTATCGTTTTCTCCCCACCGGGTACCGGCATTTGTCACTTTCTCAACGTTGAAAACTTCGTCAAGCCCGGCATGACCGGGATCGGCGCCGACAGCCACACGGTGAACGCCGGCGGCATGGCGGCCATCTACTTTGGGGCGGGCGGCTACGACGTTGCCCTGGCAATGGCCACTGGCGAATACCAGATCCCCATGCCTCAGGTGGTGAAGATTAACCTCACCGGCAGCCTGCCTGACGGGGTTATGGCCATGGATGTGATCCTGAAGATGCTGTCCATCTTTGGCGTCAAGGGTGGCAAGGGTAAAATTTTTGAGTACGCTGGTCCGGGTGTGGCAAGCCTCTCCCTGACCGAGCGCGCCACCATCACCAACATGGGCGCCGAGATGGGGGCCTCCACCTCGATCTTCCCCAGTGATGAACGTACCCGTGAATACCTGGAGAGTCGTGGTCGTGGTGCGGATTATCAGGCCCTGGCGGCGGACGAAGGGGCACAGTACGCGGATCAGACCGACATCGACCTGTCGGCGCTGGAGCCGCTCATCGCCATCTACCCCTCTCCGGGTAACGTGGAGCGGGTCGCGGCCCACCTGGGCACCCCGGTCCATCAGATATGCGTAGGGAGTTGCACCAACAGCTCGTTCGAGAACATTGCGAGCTTCGCCGAGCTGCTCAAGGGCAGACGGGTCGCGGTGGACACCCTGCTCTACCCCGGTTCGCGAGCAGTAGCCATCCAACTGGCTAACGCTGGTTACATGACCTCGCTGTGGCGGTCAGGGGTTCGAGTCATGGAGAACGGTTGTGGCGCTTGTATTGGCCAGGGCGGCTCCCCCATCAGCAAGGGCATCAGCCTGCGCACCTTCAACCGCAACTTCCCCAAGCGTTCAGGCACCCCAGACGCCCAGGTACACCTAGTCAGCCCATTGGTAGCGGCCGCCAGCGCCCTGACCGGCACCGTCAGCCTGCCGGACCGGAAGGTTGAAATCATCCCAACCGCGCAGGTGGACGATACCCAATCCTTCCTGATGCCTCTGTCCGAAGCAGAGGCGGAGCAGGTGAAGATCATCCGTGGCCCCAACATCATGGCGCTACCCGATTTCGAACCGCTGCCGGGACGCCTGGAGGGCGAGGTACTGCTCAAGCTCGGCGACAACATCAGCACTGACGACATTCAGCCCGCCGGGGTCTACCTGCCGTTGCGATCCAACGTCAAGGAGTACGCGATGCAGGCCACCTTCAATCAGGTGGACGCAACCTTCTCCAAGCGTGCGGTTGCCCACCGTGACGCTGGTGGTCACGGGATCTTGGTGGGTCGCGAAAACTATGGTCAGGGCAGTTCGCGGGAACATGCGGCGCTGTGTCCGCGTTGGCTCGGGGTACGTGCGGTAGTGGTCGCGCAATTTGCCCGCATCCATGTGGCCAATCTGGTCAATTTCGGTATCGTCCCGCTTACCTTCCGCAACATGGCCGACTACGACAAAGTCAGCCAAGGGGACAAGGTAGCCATCGATGTATCCAACCTGGAGGGCGATCTGTTCCTAGAGGTGAATGGCGAGAAGCTCCCATTGGCCCCCGCCTTTGAACCAAAAGATGTCGCCGTCCTCCAGGCCGGCGGCGCCATGGCCCAATTCAAAGCGACCTACGCTCGCTAGTAAATCGAGCCAATACGTCGTGTAGGGTCCGTAAGAAAAACCCGCAAGGAGGTATTCCCTGCGGGTTTTTCTATTGCAGCAGCCCAATCAGATCACCACACCGAAAAGTGGCGGAGAGTTGCCACATCGATATAGCAAAGCCATTATAAAGTGATTAAACCCATGACATATTCAATTGATTT